>NZ_JAYMZS010000006.1:0-172732 GCF_035828755.1 Amycolatopsis sp. H20-H5
CCGTCGAGCAGCGTCTTCACGGCCTCGGGGTCGTCCTCGGCCCGAAGGCTCTGCCAGACCTTCTCGCCCTGCACGACGCCGTACTGCTCCTGCAGCGCGAGCTTCGCCATCGCGTTCTGCACCTCACCGCCGCCACCGCCGCCGAACTGCGCGCCGACCACCGACGCGAGCACGACGAGGTCGGTCAGCTTGAAGGGCTCGATGGTCCCGGCGTTGGTGATCGCGTCGACGTGCCCGGTCAGCACGTACTCACCGGGGAAGTAGCGGCCGTTGTAGGAGTCGGAGATGTACTTGTTGATCCCGTCGACGTAGGACTGCGAGTCGGCGAGGCCCTGCGCGCCGCGCGGCCCGCTCGCGGCGGCCCCGTCGATCTGCTGCTGCAGCTCTGGCTCGGTGTAGGGCGCGGCGGCGAAGAAGGTCTGCTCCAGCTCGCGGTTCCCGGCCGCGCCACCGGCGTACGGCGAAAGCTGCCCGCGGCCGACCCGGCGCAGGATGTCCATCAGCCACAGCCGGTCCTGCCCGGCGGCATACCCGGCGCCGAACTCGGTCCCCGATCGGGTGGTGCCCTGGATGTGCGGGACGCCGAGGGCCTTGTCCCGGGTGATGGTGACGTCCGCGCGCGGCCGGATCGTGCTCGCCGCCTGGCCCGCGGGCACACCGAAGGAGGAGTCGTTGAAGAACTGGTTGATCGTGTCGGTCGTCAGGCCCCGGTAGCCCGTGGCGAGCGAGGCGTACTTGCCCAGCTGGTCGGCGGCGTGCGCGGGCCGGGTGCCGAACACCTTGTGCGCCAGGATGTCGGCGAGGGTGGCGTTGCCGTTCTGCCCCGGTGGCAGGATGTCGCCGCACTGCGCGGCGCAGTAGTCGTTGCCGGGCAGTGCCGCGGCTGCGGGCTTCGCGGTCGCGGGCGCGCCCTGCGTCACCCCCGCCACGACAGCCATGGCGGCCAACGCCGTCAGAGCGCGTATGCCTCGTCGCATGACTGGACTCCTGTCGTTGTGGAGTGACACAACGCACGCTACCGACGGGTAGGGCTATTGTGAAGACTATTCGCGTTCTTCCCTCCTTTCGGCGGATCGTGGTCAGCCGGTCGCTCTGCGGAGAGTGAGGACCTCTGGGTACCGTGAGGGCATGACCTTGGAAAAGCCCGTAATCGACCGGCCGGAGGGCACGCCGCCCACGGACCTGCAGACCACCGACATCACGCTGGGCGAGGGCCAGGAGGCCCAAGCCGGCAACCAGGTGTCCGTGCACTACGTCGGCGTCTCGCACTCCACCGGCGAAGAGTTCGACGCCTCCTGGAACCGCGGCGCGCCACTGGACTTCGGCCTCGGCCGCGGCCAGGTCATCCCCGGCTGGGACCAGGGCGTCACCGGTATGAAGGTCGGCGGCCGCCGCAAGCTGGTCATCCCGCCGAACCTGGCCTACGGCGACAGCGGCGCCGGCGGCGTCATCAAGCCCGGCGAGACCCTGATCTTCGTGGTCGACCTCGTCTCCGTCAGCTAGTACGTCCTCCTGGCGGGCGGGCGAGTGGTCCGCCCGCCGGGAGCCTCACTCCGCGCGCCGCTTCGGTTACCGTGGGCACAGCAGCCCACGAACGCCGAGGAGCGCCATGCCAGAGCCGATCCTGATCGCCGTCGCCACCACCCTCGCGACCAAGGCGGCCACCGGACTCTACGACCTGGTCAAACGCAAGTTCTCCGGAGACGTCAAGGCCACCGCCGCCCTCGAAACCGCCGCGCCCGAGGACCCGAAGACCCTCCAAGCACTGGCCGAGCGACTGGAGACGGCCCAGGCCCAGGACGCCGAGTTCGCCGAGGCCCTGCGCGAGAAGTGGGCCGAGGTCTCCGTCGAGCAGCACGCCGAGAGCGGTGGCGTGAACAACCAGATCACCGGTGCCGTGAGCGGCAAGGTGCTCCAGGCGGGTGACATACACGGCAACGTGAGCTTCTGATCTTCCCACCGCCGGGCCGGTAACATCGCTCTTCGTGCCTGCTCCACGTTGGAAGACCCTCGACACCCGCCGCACGGTGCTGGCCGTGGTGCACAACGTGACAGCCGCGACGCGCCTGCTCGACGTGCTGGCCGTCTACGCCGGGGACCCGCGCGTCGAGACGGTGTTCACCTGTCCCGGTTCCAGCGCCTTCACCGCCGGGACGACCGAGTTCCTCGCCGCGCGCGGAGTGCGGCTGATCCCGTGGCGCCAAGCGGTCTCGACGAGGTTCGAGCTCGCGATCGCCGCCAGCTATGGCGGCGACCTGCACGAGATACGAGCGCCACTCACCGTGATACCCCATGGAATGGGGTACAATAAATACTTGGAAACCGGAAACCGGAAACCGGAAACCGGAAACCGGAAACCGGAAACCGGAAACCGGAAACCGGAAACCGTCTTCGGCTTATCCATTCCCTGGTTGATGCACAAGGGTGAAGTCGTCCCCGCCTCGATCGTGCTCTCCCACGAAGAACAGCTGGACCGCCTGCGGCAGTCCTGCCCGCAGGCAGCCGAAAGAGCTGTCGTGGCAGGCGATCCGTGCCTGGATCGGATGCAGGCCAGCCGGTCACTACGGGAAACGTACCGGCAGGCTTTCGGCCTCGAACCTCACCAACGCCTGATAGTGCTTTCTTCGACCTGGGGCAAGCAGTCCTTGGTCGGCACCGGCCTCGAGCTCATCCGGCGGCTCGCGGACGAACTGCCGTGGGATTCCTATCGGCTGGCCCTCGCGCCCCATCCGAACATCGCCCACGGCCATTCCGGCTGGCAGCTGAAAATGTGGCTGGCGGATTGTGTCAAAGCCGGGGTACTGGTGCTGCCGTCCGAAGAACTCTGGCAGCCCGCCCTGGTCGCCGCCGACCTCACGATCGGCGACCACGGCTCGGTCACCTTCTATTCGGCGGCCCTCGAAACGCCGATCCTGCTCGCCGCCACCCCCGCCGGCACCGTCGATCCCGGCTCCCCGATCGGTCTCCTGCTCGACGCCGCGCCACGGCTGGACCTGGCGCGGCCACTCCGCCCCCAGGTCGACCGGACCATCGCCGAGCACGATCCGGACGCGCTCACACCGATCACGAACCTGGCGACCTCCCTGCCGGGGAAGTCGGCCGAGGTACTGCGTTCACTGGTCTACGAGACGCTGGATCTGACACCGCCCCCTGGCCCCGCGGTGGTCCGCACCCTGCCCGTCCCCGCGCTTACGCACACGGCTCCGACCACCCAGTTCGTTCGGGTCACCGGAACCACCGTCGACCGCCGGGCCGCCGACCTCACCGGCATCCCGCCGGCAGGCACCCATCTGGTGATCGACACCGCCGAACCGGACGCGAGCCTGCTCAGCCTGGCCGCGGTGCTGGTCCACCGGACCGCTCGTGACGCCAGCCGGTGGATCACCGAGACCTTGCGGGCCCTGCCCGGTTGCGCACTCGCGGCGGCCCGGATCACGGACACGACCTGGCTCTTCGGTACGACGACCGGACGTCTCGTGCGGCTGGACGACATCACCGGCGCCCCCGAAGCGTTCGCGTCCCTGCTCTACGTCCGGCTCGAGTTGTCCGGTGAGCGACTGCCCGGCGAGCTCGACCTCCAGCTGGGAGAAACCACCCACACCGCGACCGCGACGGTGCTGATCACAGCGCCGCCAGCCGCGCCTCGAGGTCGACAGCCTCACCCGTGAAACCCCGGACGCGGCAAACGTTCAGTGCTTCCGTCAACAGCGCCTTCGCCCCCGGGATGTCCTTACGTGCCAAAGCGAGATCGGCCAACGACTCGATCGCACCGGCCCGCTCCAGGTGGTCGCCGCCCGCTTCGGCGGCCACGGCGGCAGCGGTCAGCTTCGTCTCCGCAGCGTCGAACTTGCCCGCCTCGACGAGCTTCTTCCCGCGCCACAGCTCGATCTTGAGCCGGTTGACCGGTTCGGCAGACAACTCGGCGGCGGCCTGATCCAGCAGCGGCAAGGCACGATCGGGGGACACGACTTTGGCGAGATGGAACCGCGCGAGCGCGAGACGCCGGTCCACGCCGAGAACCTCCGCCATCGTCAGGTTCCGCTCAAGCAGTTCCACGGCTTCGAGGCGCAACCCCTGATCGAGCCGAACCAGCCCCAGTGACTCGACGGCGGTGGCCTCGGCGGTCGCGGAGCCGGACTGCCGTGCCGCCAACTCCGAGACCTTGAAGCACTCGGAAGCCTTGTCCCAGTCACGAAGCTGGCGATAGGCGAAGCCCTGCTGGAAGCCGAGGACCGCCTCGGCGAGCCGAGCGCCCAACGCCCTCGCGGCCTCGACCCCCCGGCCGTTGACCTTCGCCATTTCCCCGGCCTGTCCCCCTTTGAGGTGAACCGGCCAAAGAACGAAACAGAGCTGGCAGACGAACTCGTGGAGGCCGAGCCGATACGCGGTCTCGACGGCCGCGGCGAGATTCGCCCGCTCGGTGTCGAGCCACGCCCTGGCCTGCTCGGCCGTCCCATCGTCCTGGCCGAGCGCCAGTTTCGGCCAGATCTCCGGCACCCAGCCACGGTCGGGCAGGAGCAGCGACTCGGCGATGAGCCCGCGGCCCCGGTAGTACGCCAGTACCGCCCGCAGGACCGTTTCGTGGTCCTCGGCGGCCTTCGCCTCGGCGTGCCTGCGCAGGAGACCGGTCATCAGGTAGCGATCCTCTTCGCTCTCCTGGACCGTCAGCGCCCGCAGGAGTTCTGACAGGGCATCGGAAACGTCCGGCTCGCCGAGCGCGACAGCGATGGTCTCCACCGCGACGTCACCACCGCCGGGATGCACCCCCAGTAGCCGATAACACTGTTGCGCCAGCGGTGTCAGCCGTTCGTACGCGACGTCGAACACCGCGGACAGCGGCAGTTCGCGCAGCACACCGCGCTTCTCGAGCGTGCGGACAAGCCTGTCGACGGTCCACTCGCGGTCCACGAGCACGGATCCGGCGACGTTGAGCGCGACGGCCGAACCGGCGCAGAGCTCGACGAGCGCGTCGGCCGCGGCCGGATGGGCCTCGACCCGCTCCGCCCCGATCAACCTGCTGAGCAGCTTCTTCGCCGAAGCGTTGGACAACGGGTCGAGGCGCACGTACTTCGCCGAGTGCTGGGCCTGCAGATCGGCGAGCCTGCCCGCTTCGACCGCCAGCAGCACCGAACAGCCCTTTCCCGGCATCAGCGCGTTGACGTCGGCGGGCAGCAACGCCTCGTCGACCACGAGCGCGACACGTTTGCCGTCGGTCCAGGTCCGCCACAGACCGGATCGGCCGTCCAGGCTCTTCGGGATCTCGTCCGGGCCGAACCCCGCCGCCCCCAGCAGGTCCTCCAGCGCGTCCCCGGCCCGCCCGGCACCGAGCCGGACCACGAAATGCCCGTCGGGATAGTCGTCACTGTGCCGGTTCACCCAGTAGGCCGCGAGGGTGCCGCGGCCGCTGCCGGGCGCGCCACGGACGATCGCGACCTTCGGGCCGTCGTCGTCGCCGGTGTGGGCGAGGACCTTGTCCAGCTCGGCCAGCTGGCGCTCGTTGTTCGTGTAGTGCTTGGGTGTGTGCGGCATCTGCCGAGCGGGCTTCACCTGCCGTGTGGGCCCGTGGAAGTGCACTCCGCCGTGGATGTCGTGGGCCTGGACGACCGTGTGCGCCTCGCCGCCGAAGTTGTTGTCGTGACCCGTTTGGCCGCTGCCCACGAATACCCCCACCCGTCTCGCGCCGACGTCGAACCCTACCGCAGCCGTCACGGTGCGTACCGGGATTCTCACTGTCACCCCGAATCCGCCGGATACGTCCCGGACAGCCGGTTCCTGTCCGGTCGAGACATCCGAGAACCATTTCCCGCCACCCGCGGCGGCGATAAGCTCGCTCTTGAGCACCGGCCGGGGGCCGGTGCCAGATCTAGGGGGAAGAATGCGCGTTCGCGCTGTGCTTTCTGCTGCGCTCTTCACGATGGCCGCGGGGGTCGCCGTGGCGGCGCCCGCTTCGGCCGTGGCCAACGGGTCCGACGTGCCGCAGGGGCAGTTCAAGTTCGCGGCGAAGCTCACCATGACGAACATCCCGAAGCCGGACGGGTCGAAGTACAACAGCGCCTGTTCCGGCGCGCTGATCGCGCCGCAGTGGATCATCACCGCGGGACACTGCTTCCACGACGTCAACCGCGTCCGGGTCTCCGGCCCGGTCCCGTATCCGACGGCGATCGCGCTGGGCCTGACGGACCAGACCACCCAGACCGGTGAGACCCGTCAGGTGACCCAGGTCTTCCAGGCGGGCCCGAACGACGTCGCGCTGGCTCAGCTGGACAAGCCGGTCACGGACAGCACGCCACTGACGGTGAACCGCGTCACCCCATCGGTGGGTCAGCAGCTGACCCTCGCCGGCTGGGGCAGCCTCACCGCGGTGAACCCGACGCCGTCGACCAAGCTCCAGAAGGGCACGGTCGCGGTCGGCCAGGTCTCCGCGGCGACCCTGGGCGTGCACGGCGTCGCTCCCACCACGACGACCAGCGCCTGCACGTACGACTCCGGCGCGCCGTACTTCGTGGCTTCCGGTTCCGGCGGCCAGCTGGTCTCGGTCGAGAGCACCGGCCCGGACTGCCCGCACGCGCAGCTGGAAACCACCTCGCGCGTGGACGTCATCGCCGACTGGATCGCCACGCACACCGGCTGACTCCTACCCTGCCGACGGGCGGCGCGGAAGACCCCAACCGGGCTCCTCCGTGTCGCCCGTCCTGGTAATTCCCGGCGGATCCCCAGGTGGATAACCTCAGAAGTCGATCATCGGCCGCCGGCCGGTGACCTGACGAAGGGGAAGAATGCGCGTTCGCGCTCTCATCACCGCCGGAGTTCTCGCCCTCACCGCCGCACTCGCCCCGGCACCGCCCGCCAACGCGGTCGCCAACGGCTCGGACGTACCGGCGGGCCAGTTCGGTTTCGTCGCGAAGCTGACGATGACGAACATCCCGCGCCCGGACGGCAGCACCTACACGAGTTACTGCACCGGCTCCTTGATCGCCCCGAAATGGATCGTGACCACGGGGCACTGCTTCCACGACGCGAACCGCAACCGGGTGTCGGGCCAAACCCCGTACCCCACGACAGTGCTGCTGGGCCTGACAGACGAAAAAACCCAAAACGGCCAAACCCGCCGGGGAACGCAAGTCCTGCAGTCCCCCCAAAGCGATGTGGCCCTACTCCGACTGGACCAGCCCGTAACGGACCTGCCCCCACTGACGGTGAACCATGTCACCCCATCGATGGGCCAGCACCTGACTCTCGCCGGTTGGGGCAGCCAAACCGCGACAGACCCCAAGCCCTCGTCAAGGCTCCAGCAGGGAACGGTCCAGGTAACCCAGACAACCCCGACCACACTGGGCGTCCGAGGCGTATCCCCGGCAGCCACGACCAGCGCCTGCACCTACGACTCAGGAGCCCCGTACTTCATCCCGGCAGCCCCAAGCGGCCAGCTGGTCTCGATAGAAACAACGGGCCCCAACTGCCCCCACGCCTCAACAGAGACAACCTCACGAGCCGACACAATAGCCAACTGGCTAACCACCAACACAACACCCTGACCAGCAAAAACCAAAAAAACCCAAAAAAACCAGCCCACCCGGCAACCAACCCAAACCCAGCCCACCAAGACCCGACCACGCTGGTTCGGCACCAAAGGCACCATGGGGGTCCGGGGGCTTGGCCCCCGCGACAAGGAACGACCCCCCAAAAACGGGAAAAGGCCCCCGGCGCAGCCGGGGGCCTTGAACACGTGCGCGAGGAGGGAGTTGAACCCTCACGTCCTTACGGACACACGGACCTGAACCGTGCGCGTCTGCCATTCCGCCACTCGCGCAGACCTGCTTTGGAACTTTGACAGCGAGGAAACTGTAGCAGGAGGTCCGAACGGGTTTCACCGGGGGCGGTGTCGGAGCGGGCGTACCCAGATAGGATCGGGTCGGAAGACACAACAGCGAGGAGGTTTGTCCCGGTGGGCCGCGTAGAGCGCTTCGACAGGCGTCTCGAGAACATCGTGGGCAATACTTTCGCGCGCATGTTCGGCGGCAACGTCGTCACGCAGGAAGTGGCGGTGGCGCTCGAGCGCGAAGGCGAGGAGAACGTTCGTGAGCTGGCAGGTGGTCGTCAGCTCGCCCCGAATCACTACATCGTGTCGTTGGGGCAGGCTGATCACGAGCACATGGCCGGTGACGAGCAGCGGGTCACCAGGGTGCTGGCCAAGGCGGTGGCGGAACACCTCGCCGAGCAAGGCTGGGACACCTATGGTGACGTCGTAGTCTCGCTCGAGCGCAACGAGGCGCTGCATACTGGACAGTTCAGGACACGCTCGTCCGTCGATCCCGACGTCAAGCCAGACGACGCCGGCTCGGAACGGTCGGCACGACCCAGCAACGCAGGAGACCCAGCAATGAGCCAGCCCCCCGGCTACGGCCAATACGATCAGGGTGACCCGTACGGCCAGCAGGGCCAGTACGGCTACGGACAGCAGGGTGGCCAGCAGCAGCCCGGGTACGACCAGTACGGGCAGCCCCAGCAGGGCGGCGGCGGCCAGCCGGGTTACGACCAGGGCTACCAGCAGCAGGGCGGCCAGCCCGGCTATGACCAGTACGGCCAGCCGCAGACCGGCGGCCAGCCCGCGCAGCCCGGGTATGACCAGGGCTACCAGCAGGGTGGTCAGCAGGGTGGTCAGCAGCAGCCCGGGTACGACCAGGGCTACGGCGGCCAGCCGCAGCAGGGTGGTTACGACCAGTACGGCCAGCCCGCCCAGCAGCCGGGCTACGACCAGTACGCCGGGCAGCAGCAGGGTGGCTACGACCAGTACGGCCAGCCTGCGGCGCAGCCGGGCTATGACCAGTACGGCCAGCCCGCCCAGCAGGGTTACGGCCAGCCAGCGGCCGACCCGTATGCCCAGCAGCAGGGTGGCTACGCGCCGCCCGCCGCGCAGGCCGGGCGTCAGCTCGCGGCGAGCCTGCAGCTCGACGACGGCTCGAACCGCACGTACTCGCTGAAGCAGGGCGGGAACGTCGTTGGCCGCGGCCAGGACGCCGACTTCCGGCTCCCGGACACCGGCGTCTCGCGACGGCACCTGGAGATCACCTGGGACGGCCAGAGCGCGACGCTGGCGGACATCGGGTCGACCAACGGCACCACGGTCAACGGCACCCCGGTGCAGACCTGGCAGCTCGCCGACAGTGACGTGATCAGGGTGGGCCACTCGTCTCTGGTGTTCCGAACGCAGGGCTGACCGGCAGCGCGCTGAGCGGGTCCCGCAGAATTACGTGCGGGGGGGGGACCTGTGGCGAACCGGCGTCGTAGGTGCGTGAAGAGTCGGGAGCGGACACAACAAGTGCCAGAGCTGGTCGTACAACTCACCAGAGTGGGCTTTCTAGTGCTGCTCTGGCTCTTCGTGTTCGCCGCGTTGCGGGTCGTGCGCTCGGACCTCTACGCCGCCTCCGGGCTGCGTGTCGCCGTCCCGACGTTCCGGCGGAACAAGAAGCAAGAGAAGAAGCCGCGAGGCGGGAAATCTCCGCAGCAGCTGCTCGTTACTCACGGCGCGCTCGCCGGGACCAGGATCGCGCTCGACGGCAGGCCGATCCTGATCGGCCGTGCCGACGACTCGACGCTGGTGCTGGACGATGACTACGCCTCGACCCGACACGCACGCATCGGCCTGCGCGGGGAGGACTGGTACGTGGAAGACCTGGGCTCGACCAACGGCACATATCTGGACCGGGCTAAGGTCACTGCACCCCTCCGAGTCCCACTCGGAGTCCCCATCCGGATCGGCAAGACGGTGATCGAGCTTCGCCCATGACCCTCGTCCTCCGCTATGCGGCCCGCAGCGACCGTGGCCTGGTGCGTTCGACCAACCAGGACTCCGTGTACGCCGGTCCCCGCCTGCTCGCACTCGCCGACGGTATGGGTGGCCATGCCGCCGGTGAAGTAGCCAGCAAGGTGGTCATCGCCTCCCTTGCCCCCCTCGACGACGACGAACCCGGTGACGATCTGCTCGGACAGCTGTCCGAAGCGGTCGGCAACGGCAACGGCGCGATCGCCGAGCTCGTCTCCCAGGATCCTGACCTGGACGGGATGGGCACCACGCTCACCGCCGTCCTGTTCGCCGGGTCCCGGCTCGGCCTGGTGCACGTCGGGGACTCCCGCGCGTACCTCTACCGCAACGGCCAGTACGCCCAGATCACCCGTGACGACAGCTTCGTCAACGAGCTGCTCGAACAGGGCCGGATCACCGCGGAGGAAGCAGCGGTGCACCCGCAGCGCTCGCTGCTGCTCAAGGCGCTGACCGGGCACGAAGTGGAGCCGACCCTCACCGTGCGCGAAGCCCGCGCCGGCGACCGGTACCTCATCTGCTCGGACGGGCTGTCCGGCATGGTCAGCGACGAGACGCTCGCCGAGGCCATCCAGATCCCGGACGCCCAGGACTGCGCGGACCGGATGATCGAGCTGGCGCTCAAGGGCGGCGGCACGGACAACGTGACCGTGATCATCGCCGACGTGGTCGACGTCGACTTCGGTGACGACCTGCCGATCGTCGGTGGCGCGGCTGGGGACGGCAGCGACGAACGACACCAGGGCGACTCGCCCGCGGCACGGGCACGGGCGCTGACCCTGCCTCAGCCGCAGGCCCGGCCGGAGCCGCAGGGCCCGCCGGAAGAGGACCCCAAGGTCAAACGCCGGAAAAGATTCCGCTGGCTGGTGGGCGCGGTGGTCGTGCTCATCGTGCTGGCCGCGGCTGCGATCGCCACCCGGTACTTCGTGCTCAGCCAGTACTACGTCGGTGAGGGCCCCGATTCCGAGGTCGTGATCTACCGGGGTGTGCCCGGCAGCATCCTCGGCATCCAGCTGCACTCGCTCGAGCAGACGTCCTGCCCGCCCGCGCAGCTGTGCACCGACAAGCTCCGGGTGCCCGCGCTACAGGAAGACGCGCGGATAGCCGTGCAGAACGGCGTCAAGAAGGACAATCTCGACGAAGCCCGCAAGTTCATCGACGAGTTCCTCCGGCCCAAGAAGCAGCTCGCGGACTGCCGTCCGCAGGCGGGTCAGCCGTCGACCAGCCCGACTTCGCCGGCGCCGCCGTCGTCTCCGGTCTCCACCCCCCCTGCCTCGTCGCCGGCCACGGCGAACCAGCCAGCGGGGAGGGACTGCTCGACGCCCACGCCGGGGGGCGGTAACTGATGGGACAGCCAGTCGCCGCACCGGTCTCCGCCCAGTACACGACGAATCCGCCCCGCGAGCTGCCGACCCGGCGCGGGACGGAACTGCTGCTGCTGGCGTTCGCGGTGTTCATCGTCACCATCGCGCTGGTGCTGGTGGAAGCGAACCAGGAGCAGGAGCTCACGTCCTCGATTCTGTGGCTGGGGCTGTCCTACCTCGGCGTGCTGACCGTCGCGCACCTCGCGGTGCGGCGCTGGGCGCCCTACGCCGACCCGGTGATCCTCCCGTGTGTGGCGCTGCTCAACGGGATCGGCCTGGTGATGATCCACCGGATCGACCTGGCGCTGGCGGAGAGGGCCGTCCAGGCAGGCAAGGACTACTCGCCCGACGTCACCAAACAGGTGCTGTTCACCGTGGTTTCGCTGGTGCTGTTCGTGGTCGTGCTGATCGTGGTGAACGACCACCGCACGCTGACCCGCTACGGCTACATCGCCGGCCTGATCGGGATCTTCGCGCTGGCACTGCCCGCGCTGCTGCCGAGCTCGGTGTCCGAGGTCAACGGTGCGAAGGTCTGGATCAAGCTCCCGTTCTTCTCGATCCAGCCCGGTGAGTTCGCGAAGATCCTGCTGATGATCTTCTTCGCCTCCTTCCTGGTGTCGAAGCGGGATCTGTTCATGGTGGCGGGCAAGAAGATCGTCGGCGTCGAGCTGCCGCGTGCCCGTGACCTCGGCCCGATCCTCATCTCGGCGGCGGTCTGCCTCGGCATCCTGGTGTTCGAGAAGGACCTCGGCACGTCGCTGCTGTTCTTCAGCATCATCCTGGTGATGCTCTACGTCGCCACCGAACGCGTGATCTGGGTGGCGCTGGGCCTCAGCTTCTTCGTCGTCGGCTGTGTCATCGCGTACAACCTGTTCGACCACGTCCAGAACCGGGTCGCGAACTGGCTCGACCCGATGGACCCGGTGGTCTACGGACGCCGGGGCGGCAGTTTCCAGATCGCGCAGGGACTGTTCGGCCTCGGCACCGGCGGGATGGGCGGCACCGGCCTCGGCGCCGGGCGGCCGGACATCGTGCCGGAGGCCAATACCGACTTCATCACCGCCGCGATCGGCGAGGAGCTCGGCTTCATCGGCCTCGCGGCCGTGCTGATGCTCTACCTGATCCTCGCGATGCGCGGCATGCGCGGCGCGCTCGCGGTGCGGGACACCTTCGGCAAGCTGCTCGGCGGCGGGCTCGCGTTCGCCATGGTGATGCAGATCTTCGTCGTCGTCGGCGGCGTCACCAAACTCATTCCGGAGACCGGTATCACCGCACCCTTCCTGTCCAAGGGCGGCTCGTCGCTGCTGGCGAACTACATCCTCGTCGCGCTGCTGCTGCGGATCTCCGACGCCGCGCGCAAGCCCGCCGCACGGCCGAAGCCCTCGGTGCCGCAGGCCCCGCTGGCCGAGGCGCACACGGTGATGGTGCAGCGTCCCGAGACCCCGCTGGTGGCTCCCCCGCCGCCGACCCCGGCACTCGGTCAACCGCCACTCGGTCAACCGCCACTGGGTCAGCCACCGCTGGACCCGTCCCAGGGAGGCACCGCGTGAACACCCCCCTGCGCAAGGTCGGCGTCGCGATGCTGGTCATGGTCGTCCTGCTGCTCGCCAACGCCACCTACATCCAGGTGGTCAAGGCCGACGACTACCGCACCGACTCGCGCAACACGCGGGTGCTCTACGAGGAGTACGCCCGCCAGCGCGGTCAGATCGTCGCGTCGACCAACGGCGCGGTGCTGGCGAAGGTCGAGCCGTCGAACGACAAGTACAAGTTCAAGCGCACCTACGTCGACGGCGCGATGTACGCGCCGGTCACCGGGTATTACTCGATCAACTACGGCTCCGCCGGCCTGGAGCGCGCCGAGGACGACATCCTCAACGGCTCCGACCCGCGGCTGTTCGTGCGTCGGCTCTCGGACATGGTCACCGGCCGCGACCCGCGCGGCGGCAACGTGGTCCTCACCATCGACCCGGCCGTCCAGAAGGCCGCCTACGACCTGATGACACAGCGCGGCTACACCGGTTCCGTCGTCGCGATGGAGCCGAAGACCGGCCGCATCCTGGCGATGGTGTCCACCCCGTCGTACGACCCGAACCTGCTGGCCGCGCACACGACCAAGGAACAGCTCACGGCCTGGACCGCGTCGCGGGACGACCCGAAGAACCCGATGCTGAACCGCGCGATCTCGGAGACCTACCCGCCGGGTTCGACGTTCAAGCTGGTCACCGCCTCGGCCGCGCTCGAAGCGGGCATGGGCCCGGACACCACGGTCACCAACGCGCCCAACGTGAAGCTCCCCGGCACGCAGACGACGCTGGAGAACTACGGCGGCGCGCCGTGCCCCGGCACCACGTTCAAGGACGCGCTCGCGCACTCGTGCAACGTCCCGTTCGCGACCTTCGCCGGCCAGCTCGGCAAGGACAAGCTGACCAAGGCCGCGCAGAACTTCGGCATCGGCCAGAGCGACCTGACCGTGCCGATGCGCGTCGCGCAGTCCGGGCTCGGCCCGCTCGACTCGCAGGGCGCGCTGTACCAGAGCGGCATCGGCCAGCGTGACGTCAAGCTGACGCCGCTGCAGGACTGCCTGCTTTCCGCGACCGTCGCCAATGGCGGGATGGCGATGAAGCCGCAGCTCGTGCAGTCGGTGCTGGCGCCGGACCTGTCGACGATCGAGAACTACAGCCCGGCGCAGCTCACCGGCACGGCCGCGCTGTCGAGCGCGAACGCGGCGATCCTGCGCGACATGATGGTCGCGTCGGAGGGCTTCACCGGGGGCGGTGGCAAGGACGGCGCGCTGCAGATCGCGTCGAAGACCGGCACCGCCGAACACGGCACCGACTCGAAGAACACCGCTCCGCACGCCTGGTACACCGGTTTCGCGCCGTCGAACGACCCGCAGATCGCGGTCTCGGTCATCGTCGAGTCCGGTGGCAACCGCGGCCTCGCCGCGACCGGCGGCTCGGTCGCCGCCGAGATCGGCCGCGCCGCCATCAAGGCCAAACTCGGGGGTGGATAGCGGATGCTGTCCTCGGGTCAGCTGCTGGCCGAGCGCTACAAGCTGACGCACCGGATCGCCGTCGGCGGGATGGGCGAGGTCTGGCAGGCGAGTGACACCCGGCTGGACCGCACCGTCGCGGTGAAGGTGCTGAAGGCCGAGCTCTCCGGTGATCCCGAGTTCCTGCACCGGTTCCGGACCGAGGCCAGGATGACGGCTTCGCTCAACCACCCCGGCATCGCCGCGGTGCACGACTACGGCGAGACGGTCGCGAACGAGCTCTCGATCGCGTACCTGGTGATGGAGCTGGTCGAGGGCGACCCGCTGGCCGGGATCCTCGCCCGCGAGGGCAGGCTCTCCGCCGAGCGCACCCTGGACATCCTCGAGCAGGCGGGCCGCGGGCTGCAGGCCGCGCACGAACGCGGGCTCGTGCACCGCGACGTCAAACCCGGCAACATCCTGGTGACGCCCGCCGGTCAGGTGAAGATCACCGACTTCGGCATCGCGAAGGCGGCCGACGCGGCGCCGGTCACACGGTCCGGGATGGTCATGGGGACGGCCCACTACATCGCCCCCGAGCAGGCGCTGGGCCACAACGCCGAGCCCGCGAGCGACGTCTACTCACTCGCCGTGTGCGGGTACGAATGCCTCGTCGGGCACCGGCCGTTTCTGTCGGAGAACGCGGTGACCGTCGCGATGATGCACATCCGCGACGTGGCGCCGCCGCTGCCGCCGGACGTGCCGCACGCCGCCAGGATGGTCATCGAAGCAACTCTGATCAAGGACCCGCGGCAGCGGTACAACAGTGGTGGCGAGTTCGCGAACGCGGTCGCCGCCGTCCGCGCCGGGCATCCGCTGCCCACCCCGTCCGGCCTGGTCAACGCGGCTTACGCGGCCGGGCACGGGCAGCAGCCGGTCGCCACCCAGCACGGCCAGCCGATCGGGCCCGCGTCGCATCCGGTGCTGCGCCCGGTTCCGCCACCGGTACCGCACCTGGTGACCGGCGTCGCTTCACTGCGTCCGCGACGTCGTGCACAGTGGGGCTGGTGGGTACTGCTGGCGGTGATCCTGGTCGCGGTCGTGGTGGCCGGGACACTGGTCATCGTGAAACTGGTCCGCCCGAGCAACGCCCCCTCGCCGGGAAACGTCGAAACCAGTGAACCGGCGCCGGGCAGACAGCCCTTGGGGAACAACACCCCTGACCAGGTCAGACCGACAATCGGCCGGCCGGCGGAGCCGGGTTCGGCCACCGGCGCTTCACTGCAACGCACGATGCGCGGCTCCAGCGAGCAGGCGGGCTCACCAGGCATGATGGACACACCTTGGACGGAATGGAACGGCACACAGAGATGAGCACACCCAGACTGCTCTCCAACCGCTACGAGCTGGGCGACACGCTCGGCTACGGAGGCATGTCCGAGGTCCACCACGGGCACGACGTGCGGCTGGGCCGGGAGGTGGCGATCAAGATCCTGCGCGCCGACCTGGCCAGGGATCCCCAGTTCCAGGAACGTTTCCGGCGTGAGGCGCAGAACGCCGCCGCGCTGAACCACCCGGCGATCGTCGCGGTGTACGACACCGGCGAGGCGAGCACCGACAACGGTGGCCTGCCCTACATCGTGATGGAGTTCGTCGAGGGACGGACGCTGCGCGACATCGTCAAGACCGAAGGCCCGATGTCACAGAAGCGGGCGATGGAGGTCATGGCCGACGTCTGCGCGGCACTGGACTTCTCGCACCGGCACGGCATCGTGCACCGCGACGTCAAGCCCGCCAACGTGATGATCACGAAGAACGGCGCCGTCAAGGTGATGGACTTCGGCATCGCGCGGGCTATCCACGACGGCCAGGCCGCCATGACCCAGACCGCCGCGGTGATCGGCACGGCCCAGTACCTTTCGCCGGAGCAGGCGCGCGGCGAGGCCGTCGACGCCCGTTCGGACGTCTACGCCGCGGGCTGCGTGCTCTACGAACTCATCACCGGTGAGCCGCCGTTCACCGGGGACTCCCCGGTCGCGGTCGCCTACCAGCACGTCCGCGAGGACCCGCACCCGCCGTCGACGGTCAACCCGGCGGTTTCGCCGGAGCTGGACGCGGTCGTGCTCAAGGCACTGGCCAAGGGCCCGGCGAACCGCTACCAGTCGTCCGCGGAAATGCGGTCCGACCTGGTGCGCACCCTGTCCGGGCAGCGCCCGGCGGCGCCGATGGTGATGTCCGAGGACGAGCGCACCCAGGTGATGGACTCGGACCGGCGCGCCCCCCAGCGCTACGAGGAGTACGCGGACGACCCCGAGGACCCCGCCGCGAAGCGCAAGCGCCGCACGGTGTTCGGCATCGTCGCGGCGGTGATCGGCGTGCTGATCGTGGTGCTGATCATGTGGCTGGCCGGGGCGTTCAAGGGCAACAGCGGCGGTGAAACGCAAGCCATCCCGAACGTGTTGAAGCAGCAGTCGGCGGCGGCCAAGGAGATGCTGCGGACGAGCAACTTCACCAACATCGCGCCCGCCGACAAGAAGGTGGTGTGCGGCCTCCCGGCGAACCCCGAGGGCCTCGCCTGCACCAGCGACGAGATCAACAGCGTCCTCAAGATCGACCCCGCGGTCGGCCAGGTGGTGCCGAGCAACACGCTGATCACCCTGACGATCGGCGCCGCTCCCGGTAAGACCACCGTGCCGGACCTCAAGAACATGACCCAGGCCGAAGCACAGGCAGAACTGGCCAAGAGCAAGCTGACGCTCGACGAGACCGTCGACCAGACCGAGGTCACCGACCCGAACCAGCAGGGCAAGGTGCAGTTGCAGAACCCGCAGCCCGGCGGGCAGGTCAACGAGGGCTCCACGGTCAAGATCACGGTCGGCAAGTCGCAGGAGCAGAAGCAGGTCCCGGACACCACGGGCCAGGCTTTCAACGACGCGAAGACGCAGCTGGTGGCTGCCGGGTTCCAGGTCACCCGCAAGGACGTCGCCTCCGACAAGCCGAAGGACCAGGTCGTCACGCAGAACCCGAACGGCGGCTTCGCCCCGGTCAACTCCAAGGTCACGCTGAGCGTGTCGGACGGCTCGAAGGAACAGATCGACATGCCCGACGTGACCGGGATGACCCAGGACCAGGCGCAGGCGGCGCTGCAGGCCAAGGGCTGGACCGGGTCGATCAACGTCCAGGCGGACAAGTCCAGCAGCGCGACACCCGGCCGGGTGAGCAAGAGCAACCCGACCGCCAACACGAAGATCACGAAGTCGCAGTCGATCACCCTGTTCATCGGCGAGGACGACTCGACGTCGACCTCGCCGTCCAGGCCGACGTCAGGCCTGTTCCCGCCCGGCGGATAGCCAGCTAGTGACCGAAGCAGGGCCCGCGAGCACTCAGCTCGCGGGCCCTGTTTCGTAAACGGCCGCCTAGCCGATGAGCCCGCGGACGGCGGCCAGGACGCTCGCCGCGTCGCCTGCCGGGCCGCACTCCAGTTCCAGGTGCTCGCCCGTGGCGTCCGCGGTGACGCTGAGCGCGACCGTGTCAACGTGCTGATGGCTGTCCAGCCAGTCGAACAGGGCGTTGACCAGCGCCGGGGCGGTCCCGCCGGTGACCACCACGACGACGGAATCCAGCGAGCCGACGAGTTCACCCGGCTCGATCGGCTTCACGACGACGTCCACGCGGCCCCCGCAGGTCGTCCTCGCCGCGCAGCCAGCCGGTCAGATGCCTGAGGTGGTGATCCGCGTCGGCCGCCTTGATCACCACCGTGCCGGACATCCGTGTTTCCTCCCGCGCTCACTCAAAGTGACGATGCAGGGTATCCCGCGTCATCGGACCAGCATAGGGCCATCCAGGTAAGATGAATTCTGCAACTTGCAGTTACGCCCGGCGATGGACCAGCATGCCGACCCCGGTCGCGCTAGCGCCGAGGAGGACGACGGCCGCGACACACGAGACCAGCACCGGCCCGGCGGGCGCGGTGCCGTCGATCATCGCGCGGAGCATCGGGTTCGCCAGCGGGAGCCAGCGCGCGAGGAGAACCAGGCCGAGGAAGAACAGGGCGGACACCACGGTCCAGCCGACGCGAGAAACGAGCAGCTTCGAGCAGGGCAGCCCGACGGCGATTCCCATCAGCGCACACGCGAGGTGCACGACCAGGCCGATCCCGAGCGTCGAGAGGCTCGCGGAGCGGTGGACGGCGAGCGCCCAGAGCTCGGAAAGCACCGTCAGCCCGGTGGCGCAGGCCAGCACGGCGAGGACCGAACCCCCGATGATCGAGCGCCAGCCGCGCGCGTGGCTCAAGGTGACCAGCCGCTGCACCGGATCCTCGATGTCCAGCAGGGCGACGGTCAGCCAGCACGAGACGATCAGCAGGCCGCCCGCGCTGACGGCGAACTCCGGGATCAGCGGCGAACGACGGTCCGTGTACTGGATGGCCAGCACGGCGAGCAGCGCGACCACCGCGGGCGCGTACCGCTGGGAATGGCCGAGCAGCGCGAGCTGGTAGCGGGTCATGGCGAGCACGGGGCCACCTCCCGGACGGACCAGCCGCGGGTCAGGGCGAGCAGCAGCACCGCGTCCGCGCGGCCGGTGTCGACGGTCAGCTCGATGTGGGAGTCACTGGCCAGCGCCCGCCGCACGTCCGGCTCGGCGTGCCAGTCGCCCTCGCCGGGGCCGTGCAGCACGATCCGCGTCCGGGGTTCCGGCCCGTCGACATGCTCCGGCGCGCTCAACCGGCCCTTGTCGATCCGGTAGACCTCGTCCGCGTGCTCGTGCACGACCGTCGGCCGATGGTCGGTGAACACCACGCTCGCGCCGCGCGCCTTCGTCTCGGCGACGAGTTCGCCGAGGACCCCGTGCGTCCCGACGTCGAGGCCGGACCACGGTTCGTCCAGGACCAGCAGCTCCGGGCGCGCCAGCACGGCCTGCGCGAGGCCGACCTTCTGCGCGTTGCCCTTGGACAGCTGCCGCAGCGGCGTCCGGACGCCGCCGACCAGCGCCAGCCGCTCCAGCAACGCGTCGCCGGTCGACAAATCGTCAAGTCCGCGAAGCCGGCCCATATGCCTCAGGTACGCCTGCGCGCTCATCCGCTGCCCCGCCGGGAACCGGTCCGGCAGATACCCGACCGTCGGCCGCCCGGCCACCGAACCCACGCTGGGCCGGGAAAGCGCGGCCAGGATGCGCAGCAGGGTCGACTTGCCAGAGCCGTTCGCGCCGAGGACGCCGAGCACACGACCGGGCAGGATCTCCAGGTCGACGCCGTCGAGCACGAGTTCGCCCTTGCCGTAGCGCTTGCCGACTCCACTGAGCCGGAGCAGCGGGGCCGGGGCGATCACGCAGCGGCGGCCTTCTGCAGGGCCTTGGTCTCCCGTTCGAGGTCGTCGACCTGGACGGCGGGAACCGGGTACCCGGCCGAGGCCAGCCAGTTCGCCAGCATCCGGTGGCCGCCCTCGGTGAGCACGGACTCCGGGTGGAACTGGACGCCTTCGAGCGGCAGCTCGCGGTGCCGCATGCCCATCACGATGCCGGAATCGGTGTGGCCGGTGACCTCGAACACGTCCGGGATGGTCTCCGGAAGCACGGTAAGAGAGTGATATCGGGTGGCGATGAAGCCGTCGGGCAGCCCGGCGAGCACGCCGCCGCCCGCGTGGCGCACCTGGCTGGTCTTTCCGTGCAGCAGCTCGGGCGCGCGGTCGACGGTCGCACCGAAGACCACGCCGAGCGCTTGGTGACCGAGGCAGACACCGAGCATCGGAATCTTCTTCTCGGCACAGGCGCGGATGACTTCAATGCTCTGACCAGCGCGTTCGGGCGTTCCCGGGCCGGGCGAGACCAGCACGGCGTCGAACTCGCCGAGCTTGTCGAGGTCGACGACGTCATTGCGCCAGACTGTGCAGTCGGCGCCGAGCTGGGCCAGGTACTGGACCAGGTTGTAGACAAAACTGTCGTAGTTGTCGACGACGAGCACGCGCATGGGCCCAGCTTAGCGGGTCCCACTCCGTGGACCGTACGCCAAATCACAATGATTGTTAGGGCGGCCTAACTTACCGTGGTACCAGTGAGCCGATCCCTTCGCGTAGCCATCGTGGGCGCCGGTCCTGCCGGTATCTACGCCGCCGACATCCTGGACAAGTCCGAAGCTGACGTGACTGTCGACCTGTTCGAGCGCATGCCGGCGCCGTTCGGGCTGATCCGCTACGGCGTCGCGCCCGACCACCCGCGCATCAAGGGCATCGTCACCGCCCTGCACAAGGTGCTCGACAAGCCGAACATCCGGCTGCTGGGCAACGTCGACTACGGCACCGACATCAAGCTCGGGGAGCTGCAGGAGTTCTACGACGCCGTCATCTTCTCCACCGGCGCGACCGCCGACCGCCCGCTCGACCTGCCGGGCATCGACCTCGACGGCAGCCACGGCGCCGCCGACTTCGTGTCCTGGTACGACGGCCACCCCGACGTCGCCCGCACCTGGCCGCTCAACGCCACGAGCGTCGCGGTGCTGGGTGTCGGCAACGTCGCCCTCGACGTCGCGCGCATCCTCGCGAAGACCGCGGACGAGCTGCTGACCACCGACATCCCGGCGAACGTCTACGAAGGCCTCAAGACCAGCCCGGTCACCGACGTCCACGTCTTCGGCCGCCGCGGCCCCGCGCAGGCGAAGTTCACCCCGCTGGAGCTGCGCGAACTCGATCACTCGCCGAACGTCGAGGTGATCGTGCACCCGGAGGACATCGAGTTCGACGAGGGCAGCATCGCCGCGCTGCGGGCGTCGAAGCAGATCGACATGGTCGTCAAAACGCTGCAGGACTGGGCGATCCGCGACCACGGCGACCGCCCGAAGCGCTTGCACCTGCACTTCTTCCACTCGCCCACCGAGATCACCGGCGAGGACGGCCGCGTCACCGGCCTGCGCACCGAGCGCACCGAACTGACCGGCGACGGCAACGTCCGCGGCACCGGCGAGTTCCACGACTGGGACGTCCAGGCCGTCTACCGCGCGGTCGGCTACCTGTCGTCCCACCTGGCCGAGCTCCCGTTCGACCACACCACCGGCACGGTCCCGCACCAGGCTGGCCGCGTGCTCGACATGGACGACGCGCAACTCCTGGGCGTCTACGTCACCGGCTGGATCAAGCGCGGCCCGATCGGCCTGATCGGCCACACGAAGGGCGACGCGGCGGAGACCGTGGCGAGCCTGCTGGCCGACGCGGACAACCTCCCCGAGCCGACGCAGATCTCCCCCGACGCGATCCTCGACTTCCTCGCCGAGCGCGGCATCCCCTTCACCACCTGGGCAGGCTGGGGCAAGCTCGACGCGCACGAGAAGTCCCTCGGCGAGCCCCACGGCCGCGAGCGCATCAAAGTCGTGGAGCGCGACGAAATGACACGCGTCTCCCGCTCCTGAAAAGTGTCATGAAAGGGTCTTTCCAGGCAATTTTTGTCCTGAAAGACCCTTTCATGACACTGGAGGGGTCAGGAGCCGAGGTAGGCGACCACGGCGAGGACGCGCCGGTTCGTGTCGTCCGAGGCGACGATGCCGAGCTTCGCGAAGATGCTCGCCGTGTGCTTGCCGACGGCGCCTTCGCTGAAGAAGAGGCGCGCGGCGATGGCCGCGTTCGAGCAGCCCTCAGCCATCAGTCCGAGCACCTCGCGTTCGCGCGGGGTCAGGGCGGACAGCGGGTCCTTCGCGTGTCCGGCGACGAGTTTCGCGATCACCTCGGGGTCCAGCACCGTGCCGCCTGCCGCGACCCGGCGGACCGCGTCGATGAACTGCTCGGCGTTGAGGACGCGGTCCTTGAGCAGGTAGCCGATCGCGCCGGTGCCGTCGGCGAGCAGTTCGCGGGCGTAGAGCTGCTCGACGTGCTGGGAGAGCACGAGAATCGGCAAGCCGGGGAGGTCGCGCCGGACGGCGAGGGAGACCTGCAGGCCTTCGTCGGAGTTCGTCGGCGGCATCCGGACGTCCACAATGGACACGTCCGGGCGGTGCTCGCGTAGCGCCTTCTCCAGCTCCGGGCCGGTGCCGACCGCGGCCACGACGTCGAAACCGTGCGCGGTCAGCAGGTGGGTCATCCCGTCGCGGAGGAGGTACTGGTCCTCGGCGACGACGGTTCGGGGTCGAGCAGGCACGGAATCTCCATGGTCACCTTCGTGGGGCCGCCGGGCGGGCTGGCCACGGCCAACCTACCGTCGAACGCCGCCAGCCGACGCTCGATCCCGCGCAATCCGCTGCCCCGCGCGGCCTCCGCGCCCCCGCTGCCGTCGTCGGTCACGACCACGGCCAGCTCGCCTTCCGCGTACCGCAGATCGACGCCGACGCGCCGAGCCGCGCCGTGTTTCACGGCGTTGCCGAGCAGTTCGCTGACCGCGAAATAGACGCACGCCTCCAACGGCCGTTCCGCGCGGCCGTTCGACGGCGATGGTGACTTCGGCCTTCAACGGGCTGTCCATCGCCAGCGCGCGCACGGCGTCGGCCAGCCCGCGCTCGGACAGCACCGGCGGGTGAATGCCCCGAACCAGCTGCCGCAGCTCGACCAAGGTCGTCGCGGACGACTCCCGCAACTCGGCCGCGAGGCGTTTCGCCGCGGCGGGGTCGACGTCGATCAGCGCCTCCACCGCGCCGAGCTTCATCCCCAACGCGACTAGCCGCGACTGGACGCCGTCGTGCAGGTCCCGCTCGATGCGCCGCAGCTCGGCGGCCTGCTCGACGCTCGCGGCCGTCCGCGTCCGCTCGACCCGCTCGACCCGCTGCGCGAGCCGCGCGCTCTCGGTCGGCCCGAGCATCAGCTTGACGAACTTCCCCTGCTCCCGCAGCAGCGCCGGAGCAGCGGCCAGCCCCACCGCCAGGCAGGCGATCGCCACCGGCACGATGACCCACCAGGACAACGCCGTGAACGGCAGCCAGAACACCGCGACACCGACCGGCAGGCAGGTCGGGACCATGAGCAGCACGAGGACCACCACCATCGCGGGTGCGGCGGCCACTTCGCGCCAGCTCGCGGGGTCGCGGGTCACCCAGCGCATCCGGTCGGCCAGCGCGGGCCACCACGGGGTGTCGTAAAGCTGCTGACGACGCTGGTAGAGCCCGTCCGCGCGCGGTACGGGGAAGGCGGGCGCCGGTCGGTACGGCCGCGCGATCCTGATCCCGGTGGCGTCGAAGACGCTCTGCCGCATCGTGTTGGTGATCTGGCGCGCCGCGCCCACCACCGTCGGCGCGAGCATCGGGGCCACCGCGAGCGTCAGCAACGCGGGCACCGACACCGCGAGCTGCACGAGCGACACGGTGAGCAGGCCCAGCTGGTACCCGAGCGCGTCGAGGTGCGCCCGGAACGTGCGTCGCGGTCTCGTGCTCGGCGGCGGCCCCAGCCAGCGGCGGGTCCACGAGCACGCCTGCCGGATCGCCGACGGGCCCGTCACCAGCGCCGCCGCCACCGTGACCAGTACGAACAGGGGGTTCACGACGAGCCAGCCGAGGTCGCGGCCGGTCGCCGGGTCGTGGAGCACCCAGTCGAGCCGACGCTGGAAGCGCACGAACCGCGGTGTCTTGTAGAGGTTCTTGCCCTCGCGGTACCAGCCGTCGGCCTCACGCACCGGCTCCGGGGGCTCCGGCAGATACGGCGCTTCGATGTCGACGCCCGACCAGCGGCCCACCAGCCCGCGTGCGACAACCGCCCGGCGTCGTGCGTACTCGAAGGCCGGTGCGAGGAAGAAGACCAGACCCACGCACAGCAGGCAGAAGGCCGCGACGATGAGCACCAGGTCGACCAGGCCCGCCAGCGCGAGCCCGGCCAGCACCAGTGCCCGGCCGAGCGACCTGAAGTAGTTGCGGATCACCCGGGAATTGTCACCCACGGCGGCAACGGCGTCGCTGTGCCGAACCACCGTAACGGGGTGGGCCTTGCCCCACCCCTGCTGTGGGTTCAACCGCATTCCGGCAGGCCAAGGCCTTCCCTAGCGTTCTTCCCATGCCACTCGTCGAAGTCAAGAACCTCCGCAAGAGCTACCCGCGCCACGTCGCGGTCGAGGACGTGTCGTTCCACGTGGAACGAGGGGAGATCTTCGGGATCCTCGGTACGAACGGCGCCGGGAAGACCACCACCGTCGAATGCCTGCAAGGCCTGCGCCGCCCCGACTCGGGGTCCGTGTCCGTGCTCGGCCTGGATCCCGCCACCGAAGGCAAGGTGCTGAAAGAGAAGGTCGGCGCCCAGCTCCAGGAGAGCAAACTCCCCGACAAGCTGCGCGTCGGTGAGGCGCTGGAGCTGTACGCGTCCTTCTACCGCGACCCGGCCGACCCCGGGGAGCTGCTGCGGCAGCTGGGCCTCACCGACAAGCGCGACAGCGCGTTCGGCACGCTGTCCGGCGGCCAGAAGCAGCGCGTGTCGATCGCACTCGCGCTCGTCGGATCGCCCGAGATCGCCGTGCTCGACGAGCTGACCACCGGCCTCGACCCGCATGCCCGCCGCGACACCTGGAAGGTCATCGAGGGCATCCGGGACCGCGGGGTCACGGTCGTCCTCGTCACCCACTTCATGGACGAGGCCGAGCGGCTGTGCGACCGCATCGCCGTGCTCGACGCGGGTCGCGTGCTCGCCACCGGCACCCCGGCCGAACTCCGCCACACCACCGGACAGTCCACTTTGGATGACGCGTTCGTCGCCCTGACCGGCCGCGACTGAGGAGAACGAGACATGAGTGCCTTCGCCAAAATCCTGTCCGTCGAAACGAAATTGACCCTCCGGACGCCGACATGGCCGGTCTTCGGGGTCCTGCTCCCCAGCGCGCTGCTGCTGGGCATCGGCTCGATCCCCGGGATGCGCGAGCCCGGCCCGGCCACCGGTGGCGCGCGCTTCATCGACGGCTGGGCGCCGTCGCTGATCGTGCTCATCGTGACCATGCTCGGCCTGCAGGCCATTCCCGCGATCATCGCGAACTACCGGGAGTCCGGGATCCTGCGGCGCCTCTCGACCACGCCGGTGCACCCGGGGAAGCTGCTGGCCGCACAACTGCTGATCAACACAGTGGTGGCGCTGGCCGGGGTCGGGTTGCTGCTGGCCGTCGGCGCGGCGGTGTTCGACATCCCCGGCCCGCGCGACCCGGCTGGCTTCCTGCTCGCCCTCGTGCTCGGGACGACCTCGGTGTTCAGCCTCGGCCTGATCGCGGCCGCGGTGGCCAAGACCGGCAAGTCCGCCGGCGCGCTGGCGATGATCGCGTACCTGCCGATCATGGTGTTCGGCGGCGTTTACCTGCCCCGGTCGCTGATGCCGCACGTCGTCCAGCAGATCGGCCCCTACCTGCCGCCGGGCGTCCAGGCGCTGCAGGACGCCTGGACCGGGTCCGGCCCGCAGCCGCTCCAGCTCGCCGTCCAGGCCGTGTTCGCGCTGGGCAGCGGAGTGATCGCGGCCAGGGTTTTTCGCTGGGAGTGACGACCGTCTCCGCCAAAGTGGTGATGATGATCGTTTTCTCTTGTGGCTCGGGCAGCGGACCGGTAGCCAGTAAGAGTCCACTCGTCGCCCATGGAGGTTCCCTTGTCTCTCGATGTTTCCCCCGCACTGCTGGAGAAGGCCGAGCGCGGCGAGGTGGACGACGCGGAATTCGTCGCCTGCGTCCGGGAATCGCTGCCCTACGCCTGGGAGATCATCACCGGGGTGATCGCGGACCTGGAGAACTCCCCCGACGGGTTCGCCGACCACGAGACCCCGCCGCCGAGCGAGGCCGCGCGCGGGCAGCTGCTGCGCGCGCTGGCCTCCGACTCGATCCGAGGCGGGCTGGAGCGTCACTTCGGCGTGAAGCTCGCCTTCCAGAACTGCCACCGCGTGGGGGTCTTCCGGATGTCCGAAGTGGACAGCGACCGCTACCGCGCGTTCGTCTCCCCGCGCGGCCAGCTGCTCAACCAGAGCCCCGAGCTCCGGGACTGCTAGAGCGTCCCCTGAAGGCCACCATCACGGCGTCTAACGCCGTGATGGTGGCCTTCAGGGGCATTTCGCTACTGGACGGCGACGTCGTTGAACCACAGCCTCGGCTCGAGCCAGGGGAAGACGACGAACATCAGCAACGCCACGATCGCGAGCGCGAGCACCAGCGCCTCGAACGCCTTCGCGGCCGTCGGGCCGGGCAACTTGCGCCAGATCCACCCGTACATCAGCTGGCCTCCCCGATCTTCTGCATCAGGTCCGGGTAGCTCTTGACCTGACTCTTGGGCACCTGCTGGGTCAGCACCGAGTGGATGATGAGCCGCTCCTTGGCGGAGAACTGCGGGTGACAGGTGGTCAGCGTCAGCAGCGAGACCTGCGAAGCCGCGGGCAGGGTGCCGGCGGGCTCGTACGGCACCGGGTTGACCGCGTCGCCACGGGTGGGGAGCACGACCTCGCGGCCGGTGGTCTTGCCGTACGCGCCGCCGTCGACCGCGTTCGGATCCTGCAGGGTCGAGACGCCCTTGCACTTCGGGTCCGCGCCCTTGCCGGTGGTCCAGCCCTGGCGTTCGTCCTCGTGCGGCAGCACCTTGTAGATGTAGAAATCGCTCTGCGTCTCGATGACCACCGAGTCGCACGAGCTCAGGTTGTCCAGGTCGTTGAACGGCGCGCCCTTGCCGACGCGGTGACCGGCGACGGCGAAGTTGCCGGGCTCGCCGGGCAGCGCGCTGCCCTTGTAGTGACCGGGGCCGACCTCGAGGGACGCCTCGCCGGTGCCCTCCTGGATGGTGAAGTTGAAGTCCGCGCCGAACGACGGGATGTGGATCCGGGCGAACGCCCGGCCGTCGATCAGGTCCGGATGCAGCGAGCGGTCGTTCGACCACTGGTTGTCCAGCGCCGAACTCGCGTCCGACTGCTTGCCCGCGGAGAACAGATCGGTGACATAGAGCTCGTAGACCATGAACAGCAGCACCACCAGCCCGGCGGTGATCAGCAGTTCTCCGGCGGTCCTGATCGCCACGCCACCCTTGCCCAGCGGAGCGGGCGGCGGCTTCTCCAGAGTGGCGACGCCGCCGGGTTTGACCGGGGCGAACACCACCGTCTCCTGGTCGGGGCCGGGGCCGCCGTAGCGCCGCCCCTCCGGCGGACGCCGTTGCCCCTGACCAGGCACGGGACGTCGCCGCTGGCCGGGAGCGGGCGCCTGCCCGCCGGGGCCCCCTGCGGGACGCCGTCGCTCGCCGGCCGGTCTCTCACCGGGTGGGCGGCGCCGGTCGTCCGGCTCTTCGCGCGTAGCCACGCAAGCTCCTCTCAAGCACTGCGTCGAACCGTGTGTGACGCCATTGTCACAGCCGGGTCTGGGGACACTCCAGGAAGTCGACCACTCCCGCACGATGCTATTGAGCGGTCGTTTACGTTAACGTGTGCTCGTGGCGCTGGTTGCGCACCCGATAGCGGGACTTCGCCACCAGACGAGCCGAACCGCACGCGAGGAACCAGATGCCGAAGTCCAAGGTCCGTAAGAAGACGGCGTACACCCCGCCGACCGACAGGCGTACGCCGGTCAAGGTCAAGGTGGCCGGCCCGTCGAACCTGTTCTACAAGATCGTGATGTTCGGCCTCATGATTCTCGGCCTCGTATGGCTGGTCGTGAACTATATCGCCGGGGACAAGATCCCCTTCATGATCGATCTCGGCAACATCAACTTCGGCATCGGCTTCGCGTTGATGATCGTCGGCCTGCTGATGACGATGCGGTGGCGCTGACCATTACTCCGGATGGCGGCTTGACAGCGAATTACATCGTTGTGACTCATCCCCAGTGTGGATAACCCCTGTGGATAACTACCCCGCCACCTGGTCGCCACGTCCGGCCCTTGTGGTACTGGCCGGGGTCATCGCGGTGGTGCTGCTGGCCGGAACAGTCCTGGACGCCGTCTCCGGCGATCGTGCTGGAGCGGTGCTCTTCGGCCTGGCCACGGTCGCCGTGGGGGCCTACGCGGCCCACTCGGCGCTGGTCAGGCCACGGCTGGCGGCCGACGTCGAGGGCCTGCGCGCCCGGACCGTCGGCGGCACCCTCCAGCTCGCCTGGGCGGGTACCCGGATCCGGCTGCGCACCACGCGGCGGCTCGGCCGGGACACCGAGACTCTCGAGGTCGAGTCCGGCGACCACCTGCTGGTGTTCGGCCGTCTCGACCTCGGAGAAGACCCGCGCGACGTGCTGGACGTCCTCAGCGCGCTGAGGGCTCAGGGCTAAGAGGGCCGTCCGGAAACTGATGTCATGTCGTCCAGTTTGGCGCCTAGGACCCCCTTCAGTCGCCACCCCAGGCTTGCCGTGTGCCCTGATGGGAGCCTTCACGGCGTCTAACGCCGTCATGGTGGCCTTCAGGGCGGCTTCGAAGGAGAGGTTGCTTGAGGCTTCGAGCGGCGGCTGCTACGTCAGTTCTCAGACGCGTTCGAAGACTCAGGCGTTGTCGTAGTAGGTCACGTCGCCGTTCGGGCCGTGCGACCACACCGGGATCGCCGGGCCCACCGCGGGCGGCGCGTACTCGGCGTAGATGTCGTACGGGCTCGCGTTCGAGCAGATCGGGTTGACCTTCACCCCGCAGACCCGCGGTGAACCCGGGAAGTGCGCCTTGACGTGCCGCGGGCGCTGGTCGTCGACGGTGGCGTTGGTCGCCCGGACGTCCCAGCCGGTCGCCGTGCCGGGGCCGGTGGTGCCCACCGCCTGCGCGATCCCCCGGGGTCAGTGTCGCCGCGAGCACGGCCACCGCGGTGCAGGTGAGAATCTTTCCGGTTCGGCTGCGGTGCTCCCCCTGTCGATGCCGATGATCAACAGTGAGCTAACCGGGCGCCGACGGCGTCAACCAACGCAAACGTCACCCACTCGGCTGAACCGCGGTTCAGCCGGTCGGCGTGCAGCCGTAGACCTGCTGGCCTTGCTGGCTGCCGAACGCGCAGGCCGCCTGCCCGAACTGGGCGTCGCGCCACACGAGCAGGCCGATGACCGCGACGACGAGCACCGCGATGCCGACCACCTGCCAGCGCAACTTGTCCTTCTCGGGCGCGTAGAGCAGCGCGACCGTCGCCAGCCCGCCCAGCACGAACCCGCCGAGGTGGGCGAAGATCGAGATGCCCGGCACCTGGAAGGTCACGTAGACGTTGAGCACCAGGTTGATGATCAGCCAGGTGGGGTTCAGGCGTTCCTTGATCACGATGACGCCGTACGCGCCGATCAGGCCGAGCAACGCGCCGGAAGCGCCGACCGAGGGCGCCGAGTCCAGGTTGTCGAACAGCAGGTTCGCCGCGGAGCCACCCAGCATGGCGACGAAGTAGAGGGTGACGAACCGGGCCCGGCCGAACACCAGCTCCAGCGGCCTGCCGACCATCCACAGCGAGAACATGTTCGCCGCGATGTGGATCAGCCCGTAGTGCAGGAACCCGGAGGTGAACACCCGCCACCACTCGTTGCCCTCGAGCGTGGCGGGAAGCCAGAGCTCCCCCCACTGGAACAGCGAGGAAACGTTGTTGTCCATCGGGCTCTTCGCCTGGACGACCGTGACCAGGAAGACGAGCACGTTGACGGCGAACAGGATCGGCGTGACGAGCACCGACTTCGGCGGCCGCACCCCGGCGATCGTGCGCTGGCCCAAGCCGGCCGCCTGATACTGCTTCTGCTGCGCGCGATCCTGGCGGCGGGCTCCCTGGATGCAATCGGTGCATTGGAAGCCCACAGCGGCCTCACGGAGGCAGTCCGGGCAGGCCGGACGCTCGCAGCGGGCGCAGCTCAGGCCGGTCTGCCGGTTCGGGTGCCACCAGCAGCCGGGCTGGGCGGCCTGCTGCGGCCAGGCGGGATTCGGTGGTTGGTTCACGATGGAACCAACCTACCGAAAAACGCCCGGCTCAGCCTTCGCGCGTGATGCTGACCTTCTCGATCACGACGTCGGACAGCGGCTTGTCAGCCGGACCGGTCGCCGTGCTGCCGATCTTGTCGACGACGTCGCGGGACTCCTGGTCCGCGACCTCGCCGAAGATCGTGTGGCGGAAGTTCAGGTGCGTGGTGGGCGCCACCGTGATGAAGAACTGCGAGCCGTTGGTGCCCGGCCCGGCGTTCGCCATCGCGAGCAGGTACGGCTTGGTGAACTGCAGCTCCGGGTGGAACTCGTCACCGAATTTGTAGCCGGGGCCGCCGCGGCCGGTGCCGGTCGGGTCGCCGGCCTGCAGCATGAACCCGGCGATGACCCGGTGGAAGATCGAGCCGTCGTAGAACGGGCCCGAGTTCGTGCCGGCGGCGTTGGCCTGGGTGTAGTCCTTCGTGCCCTCGGCGAGGCCGACGAAGTTCGCGACCGTCTTCGGGGCGTGATCGGGCAGGAGGTTCAGGTGGATGTCGCCCTGGTTGGTGTGCAATGTGGCCTTGAGAGCACCACCGACGGGGGATCCATTGCTTTCAGTCACGAGCTTCATCGTGCCATCTGCGGCAGGATCCGCGGAAAAGGGGCACGATAGGTTACAAGCAACGAAGCAGAATCCCAACGATTGATGAGGTGAAGGCCATGACCCGGGCCGCAGATTCGGTGAGCGAGTCAGTGAAGACCGGCGCGCTCGGCCTGCGTAAACGCGCCGTCGAGGCCGGCAAGGCAGGGGCCGAAGCGACCGCCCAGGCCGTCGGTGTCGCCGAGCAGAAGCTGGTCGAGAGCGCGGGCGAGCTGGCGAAGACCAGCCGTCGCGCTCGCAAGAAGCTCGCGAAGAAGACGGAACTGACTCGCAAGGAGCTCAAGAAGAGCTCCCAGGCGGCACGCAAGGAGGCCCTCGCCAGGGCCGCTGAGCTGCGTAAGCCTGGCCGCAAGGCCAAGAAGGCCGCGATCAAGGCCGCGAAGGCGGCCGGCCAGTCGAAGCGTCGCGGGAAGAAGGACTTCAAGTCGGCGAAGAAGGACTTCCGCGCCGCCTTGATCGAAGCCAAGGGCGCTGCCAAGGGCGAGCGCACCAAGCGCCGTCGCTGGCCGTGGGTGCTCGGCCTCGGCGTCGTCGCCGCGGGCACCGCCTACGCGCTGCGCTCCAAGCAGGAGCCGCCGGTCGCCCCGTCGCCTCCGCGCACAGTCCCCACCCCGCCCGCCAAGCCGGCGGCGGCCGCCAAGCCGACCCCGACCCCGGCGCCGAAGCCGGCCACCCCGGCGAAGCCCGCTGCGCCGCGCAACGGCCAGCAGGCGTCGAGCACGACGGGTCCTGACAAGAAGAACTGATCACCGCAACGAAAACGGCCCGGGACTGGTGCGGTCCCGGGCCGTTTTCGTGTGCTCAAAGCAAAGATGATCAAACAGTGGCAGCGTGCTTGTCGATCAGCTGGCCGAGGCGGGGAAGGGCCTCCTCGACGTTCTTCTTGCCGTTCGGGCGAAGCTTGCCGTAGACCTTCTTGATGCTGTCGCGGCTGCTGGTCTCGGCGCGCGAGTCGGTAACCCCGAGCAGTGCGTCGGAGGCCTCGTCGCCGCGGCCGGCCAGGTACGCGCCGAAGTCGCCGCCGCCGCTGGTCTTGTAGTCGCCGTAGAAGGGCTCGAGCGCACCGGCGAAGTCGTCCAGCAGGCTGTCGACAGCGGCGGGGATGATGCCCGGCTTGATCTTCTTGACCGCGGCGAAGCTGGTCTTCACGACGGCGCCGGAAACGCCGCCCTTGTCCGAAACCTCTTCGTCGACGAGGCCCTGCAGGTCAGTCACGACAGCCGGGCGACGGCTGGAGTCGAGCAGGATTTCCTTGAGGGTGTCAGCCACGAATCTTGTCCTTTTGTCGATCGATGCACGATTTTGTGCCGCCCTGGTACCCCGCTGTGCGGCGTTGCCCGGTGCCGGCGGTGCGCGGAGCCTCGAAGCCTTGCGCGTGGCGCCCAGGGTAGTACAAGATCAACTTCACTCTTACGTGTGGAGGCCATCACCTAGAGCTTCAGTGCCCCGATAGCCTGCTCCGTCACCTTGCGTGCTTTCACACTCTGCTTCTGGTTGGTCGTCACGATCACGGCCGAAGACCCCTTGCCGACGGCGTAGACGGCACCCTCGCCCGCCGCCTGATAGCCCCCCTGCCAGCCGGTCGGCTCGGTGGCGGGATTCGAGGAACTCACCGGCGCGGCCTGATCGACAAGTCCTTTCGCGACGTCGGCCGAGCCGACGTAGACACGGACAGTGAGCTGGATCTTGCCGTTCAGCGCGTAGAAGAAGCAGCTGGGATGCGGCTTGTCGGCGGAGGTCTTGACCTTCGAAATCTTCTGCCCGTTGGCGTCGGAGACGAAGGAATTCGTCAGGTACGGACACGGGCCTCCGGCCGAGGGCTCGGGCGCGGCCGGCAGGTCGGCCGGTGCGGCACTGCTCGGCGAAGGCGTGGCGGACGGGGCGGCGGGCTGGGGGGCGGGCGCGCAGCCGGCCGTCACGGAGACCGCGGCGGCCAGGGCGGGCACGAGGAGTACTAGGCGTCGCATGGCGCGTCCAGTCAACCAGAAGACACACGGCCGACCACTGGTGAAAGTTCAGGTACCGGTGAGTATCGGATCAATCACACATTGTGTTTCTCGTGCGCTGCCCCGAACTTAGCCTGGTGGTCACTTTTCCGCCTGCTCTGGGAGGTCCCCGTCGTGAGTTTCTTCGACAAGGGTCGTGATCATGTCCTCGCACTGTTCCGGATCGTGTTCGGTTTCCTCTTCCTGTGTCACGGCGCCTCGCGCCTGTTCGGCCTGTTCGGGGGCAAGGTCGTCGCGTTCGGCGTCTGGCCGTCCTGGTGGGCTTCGGTGATCCAGCTCGTCGGCGGCGCGGCCGTCATGCTCGGTATCGGCACCCGCGTGGCGGCGATGCTCTGCTCGGGCTCGATGGCCTTCGCCTACTTCACCTCGCACCAGCCGGACGGCCTGCTGCCGATCCAGAACGGCGGCGAGGCGGCGACGTTGTTCTGCTTCGGTTTCCTGCTGATCGCGTTCGCCGGGGACGGCCGCTGGTCACTCGGCCCGCTACTGCGCCGCGACCCGGCACGAACGCCGGCGCGAGCCGCGAGCTGACGCGACCCTCACCCATGGGCATGCGACGATGGCGCGGCGGTGCCGTCTTCGTCAGGAGGATCCAGGCTGATCACCACTGAGCAGTACCTCGGCGCGGTGGCCGAGCGCGTGCGGCGCAGCGGCGGCCGGCTGAACTCGGTCCAGATCGGCCCCACGACCGCCGTCGTGGGGCTGTTCACCGAATCGGTGCTGCTGTCCACGATGAACTACTGCGTGGTGGCCGCCGCGATCCCCGAAGTCACGGCGGCGGCCCTGCACGACTTCACCGGGCTGGCCACTCAGCACGCGAGGGCGAACGTGAGCGGCACGGTGGGCTGGACGGCCGCGTCGGTCGTGATCGCCGGTCTCATCGGGACGCGGGTGTATCCGGACGCCGCGCAACTCGCGTCCGCCAAGTCCGGCAACCAGTTCGGCGGGGAGACCCGGATGGTCGCGGTGGACCTCTCGGCCGGGCAGCTGTACGCCTGGGTCGGCGGGAAGGTCTGGGGCGCCGCGATGCACAGTTCGGTCAACGCCAAGCTGACGTTCTGTTTCCCGCAACCATCGGAAGTCTTCGCACAGCTGCAGTGGCAGCAGGCCCAGGGCACGCCGCCCGGCTGGCAGCCACAGCTCCCGCCGCCGCCCGCACAGAGACAGCAGCCCCCGCACCCGCCGCACTACGCGCCGCCCGCGCCCGGCTATCCCCCACAGGGCCGACCTCCCTACGGTTACTGACATGACGAAACTCCGCGGCTGGCCCTCCTTCCCGCGCGAGCTGCCGGAGTTCGACCCGGCCGCCGCCCCGGCGACGCCGAAGGAGCTGTTCCTCGACTGGCTGAACGAAGCGGGCGAGCACGTGCTGGCGCCCCACGCCGTCACCCTGTCCACTGTGGACACCGATGGCGCGCCGGACGCGCGAGTCGTGATCCTCAAGGACGTCGACGACGCGGGCTGGTACGTCGCGACCAGCGCGGAGAGCCCGAAAGCCGTGCAGCTGGCGGGAAATCCCCGCGCCGCGCTCACGTTCTTCTGGCCGGGCCGCGCCCGCCAGGTGCGGCTGCGCGGACTAGTCACCCCGGCGACAGCGGCGGTTTCGGCCGCCGACTTCCGCGACCGTCCGCCCGCCTCCCGCGTCGAGGCGTACATCGGCAGGCAGTCCGAAGTACTGACCGATCCGGCCGAGCTGCTGCGCGCGGCCGAGGACGCGCAGCGGTGGGTCGAGGAAAACCCCGCCGCGGCACCGGAAACCTGGACGCGCTACCTCGTCACCCCGGACGAGGTCGAGTTCTGGCAGGCGAGCCACGACCGGCGCCACCTCCGGCTGCGCTACCGCCGCGCCGGTGGAAACTGGACCACCGAACGGCTCTGGCCCTAGGCCGTGTCTGGCAAATCAAGTCCGCGGTCTTCGCGCCCAGGCGGCCCCTGACGGCACGGGGGATTCACCCGAGTACAACCCGGTACGAGGGCAAATCCCCCGCACCGCCAGGAACCACCTGGAACACGAAGCCCATCGAACAGATTTACCAGACACGGCCTAGCCGCGCAACGCCGCCAGCCTTGGCTCCCGGCTCTTCGGCGAGTCCAGGCTGAAGCTGCGCGCGTCGCCCAGCTGGTCCCGGACGAACGCCTCGGTTTCGGCGACGGCGGCGCGCAACCCGGCGTCGGCGGTCACGAACGACCGGTACTCGATCCGGCCCGCTCCCGGGTCGAACTCCCAGAGACCGACGACCCGCCCACGGTCCACGATCAGGTGACACGGCGGGTCGGCCTCGGCACCCGGCACCGCGCCCGCCTTGCCACCGGGCACGGGCCGGGCGGCGTCCGCGGGGTCGATCAGCCTGGCCAGTTCCCGGTGCAGCAGATGGATTCCGTCGATACCCGCGAGCAACGCGTAGTGCGGCCGACCGGCGGGGGTGAACTCGGCGAACTCCGCCACGAGGTCGGCGGGCAGCAGCAGGTCCGTGCCGTCGACGGGCTTGAGCTCCAGCGGTCCGATGGCCTTTTTCGCCGCTGCGGCGGTAAGTCCGGAGAACCAGCGAAAGTGCTTGAGCGAGGCTGGGGCGGCCCAGCCGAAGTACCGCCTGGCCAGCTCCGTACGCGCTGTGTCCACATCGGACGGCTCGGCGTGCCAGCGGACATAGCCGTACCGCTGCTGGTCGATCCTGCCGTTGGCCGGAACCCGCCGGAGGTCGCCGCGCGCCTGCAGCAACCCGAGCGCGAGCGGCAAGGTCGTGGCGATCCCGCGCTTGCGCCCCGCGTCGCCCAGATCGCGCACCGGGTTGCCCACGGGATTGCCCACCGGACTGCCCACCGCCACCTTGAGCGCGGCCGGATCGAGCGGCCCCGCGGCCCGTTCCGCCGCGTCGACGACGGCCGCGCAGAGCTCCTCGATCTCCGCCATGGTGACCCCGAGATGCCGCCCGGCGGCGGCGAGCTCACCCTCCGGCACACCCGCACCGACCGCCAGCCCCACGGCGAAGTCGGCCGCGGGCAGCACATACGTGCATCCGCGCGCGGAGGGGAGCTCGTGCACCTCGATCCGCGCGACGGCGGCGTCGACGGCCTCCCGGGTGAGCCTGCCCCTGGCGAACAGCCCCAGATACGGCCCCGAGCCGCCGACGGACCGCGCCCAGCCCGTCCCGGCCAGCACCTCGGCGGCCGAACCGCCGACGAGCGAACCGTCCAATCCCTGCCGATGGGACCACCACTCGCGCAGCGTTTCCGGCGTCATGTCCGCAAGTATGGCCGTTCGGGGGTAGCCCGGCTCCCGCTCACCGGGTGCACAATCGGCGTATGCGCTCGAAGCTCCTGATGATCGCCATGACGCTGGTCTGTACCGCCGCCCTCGGCGGGACGGCGGCCGCCGACACCTGGCAACCCGCGCCGAAGCCGCGGCTGACGAACCAGCATCCCTGCGCCGGCCAGCCGGGTTTCACCTGCTCGACGCTGACTGTGCCACTGGACCACACCGGCCGCGTTCCCGGCACGCTCGACCTGCAGGTCGCGACCGGTGACAACACGGCCGCGCCGAAGGGCGTCCTGCTGTTCCTCACCGGCGGCCCCGGCCAGGGTGGCGTCGGCACGATCTCCCGGATAGCGGGCCAGCGCCTGCCCGAGGTGGCCAAGGACTACCGCTTCGTGCTGCTCGACCAGCGCGGCACGGGCCCGCAGGGCGCGCTCCGCTGCCCCGGCCTGCAGGCGGAGATGGGCAGTTCGGACATCGCGACCCCGTCGGAGCCCGCGGTCAAGGAGTGCGCCGGCCTACTGGGCGACCGAGCGGGCCTCTACGGCACCGACCAGACGATCGCCGACTTCGACCTGCTCCGCCGCGCACTCGACGTACCCAAAATGGTGGTCGACGGCGTCTCGTACGGCTCGTTCACCGCGGCCCGCTACGCGATCGCCTACCCGCACAACGTCAACAAGGTCATCCTGGACTCGATCCTGCCGCACCACGCGACGGCGAGCGATTCGCTCTACCTGACCGGCCTGACGGCCGAAGCTCGCGTGCTGCGCGACGCCTGCACGACGGCCCCGGCCTGCGGCTACGACCCGGCCGAGGACCTCGCCTGGGTGATCCGCCACCGCAGCACCGCCGACGGCGTCCGGATCTTCGACATGGTGGTGACGTACGAGTTCATCGACCCGACCTACCGCAACCCCACGCCCCAGGACTTCCCGCAGGGCAGCGGCGACGTGATCGGCGCGATCCACGCGGCCCGCGCGGGCGACCCCGCCAAGCTCGACACCCTGCTGGGCTTCCTTGCCCCGGGCGGCGACGACCCCGCCTCGTTCAGCGCGGGCCTGCACGCGGCCACTCTCTGCGCCGACATGCGCTTCCCCTGGGGCTCCCCGGCCACCCCGACAGCAGTGCGCAAGCCCCTGCTCAACCTCACCGAACGCGCCCTCCCCGACCGTGCCACCTGGCCCTACACCCCGCAGGTCGCGGTAAACCAGGGCTTCATCCAAAGCTGCCTCCCCTGGCCCGCCGAGCGCCCGACCCCCAACGAATCGGGCCGCCTCCCCAACGTCCCGGTCCTCCTCCTCAACGGCGACCGCGACCTCTCAACCCCCTTGGAATGGGCCCGCCAAGAAGCCACCACGGCCCCCAACGGCAACCTGGTGGTCGTAAAAGGAGCGTCCCACTCAATCCAAAACAGGGAACAGGGCCACAAAGGCCGAGACGCGGTAATCAACTTCCTAGCCCACTGACCCCCACCCCGGGGCAGGTCACCAGGCGACGGCCGCCAGGCCGTACGCCAACCACGCTGGGTCAGCAAGGAAAGGCACCGTGGGGGTCTGGGGGCTCGGCCCCCAGAAGCAATGGCGAAACGCGAAAGGCCCGCACCCTTGCGGGCACGAGCCTCCGCTGCGTGGAGCTGAGGGGAATCGAACCCCTGACCCCCGCCTTGCAAAAGTGGTGCTCGGACCCATCTTGGCCGTCTACCGCTGGTCGCACTGACGCAACTCGTGTCTGGAGTGGCTGGGGTGGATGCATCCGATTGGCATTCGCACCCATCGTGGCACCCATTGATCAACTTGAGCACTGTCATCCTTGGGCCCTCGGTCAGCCCCGCCGAGTCGAGTCTCGGGGGTTCGACCACTGAACTGGCTATCGCGGGGGACTGCCGAACGACGAGCGGTCCCGCTCGTGAGCTGGAGCTTTCGCGCTCGCTGACGGACAGCAGCTGTACTCCGTGTGGGTGATCCAGGCTACAGTGGGGTCACAAATCATCGCGTTGTGCAATTCTGTCGATGTGAGCGTGACGGTACTGGACCAGGAGATGTATACCGAGCCTGAGGCGGCCCGGCTACTCGCCGTGCCTCCCACGACGCTTAATTACTGGCTTGAAGGCGGCGAACGTCGCGGCAAGCTGTACGAACCGATCGTCCGCGAGACCAGAAAAGGCGGTCACCCCGCGGTGACCTGGGCCGAGTTCGTCGAGTGCGCTTGGCTCCGGCAGTACCGCCGGAAGCACCAGGTGCCGATGAAGGAACTCCGTGCATTCATCTCACAGCTGCGAGACAAGCTCGGGGTGCCGTACCCACTGGCGCACGCCAAGGCCTTCGCCTATCAGGGCAAGCTGATCATTGAGGAAACTCAGCGGTCGGTTGGTCTCGATCCTGAGTTCTACCTAGTCGCCCCGGTCGGCGGCCAGATGATGCTGACCGCACCTGGCGAGGAGTACCACGAGCGACTTCACTACGCAGACGAGATTGTCACTGCCTGGCGCCCGCACGACGACCCAAAGTCGAGCGTCCTGATTCAGCCGAATGTTCGTTTCGGCCGGCCTGCGGTCGCAGGGATCAGCACCGACGTCCTGTGGGAACAGGTTGACGCCGGCGCCTCGATCGCCGAGGTAGCAGAGGACTTCGGGATCAGCTCCCGCGACGTTCGGTGGGCGGTTAGCTACGAGAGCGCCCGTGCCGCGTGAGTCCACGCGTTAAGTCGGCGACGGTTCGGTTTTATATCGATGCCGACTTACTCGGCCTGGCGCGGATCCTGGCTGACCTTCGCAGCGACGTCACTTTCCCCGGTGACCCAGGCGGCATCATCTTCAAAAGGCAGAGACCGCCGTGCCCGATCCTGCCGGGGGCCTTGGACGTCGACTGGCTTCCCGAGACCGCACGGCGCCAATGGTTGGTCATCACCAGGGACCGCAACATCCAGCAGCACACCCGGGAGATTGCGGCGGTTCGCGATCACGGCGCTCGCATGGTTGTCCTGGCTGGTGCCGACGCGCGCGGCAAGTTCGAGCAGCTTGAAGTCGTGATGTGCCGATGGCGCGATATCGAGAAGTGCCTCGACGAACCGGGCCCTTTCATCTACCAAGCGAGCCGTACCCGGCTCACTCAGGTGAACCTCAGCGAGACGCACTGATCTTTGCCCGATGTGGCGACGGTAAGGCCGCCGGCGTCGCCGTTTTGCGCTTCAACCACCTACTAGTGGGGGCCTCTTCGTCCATCCCGTCGACCTGGCGTGAGCCCGATCAAGCCTGTCAAGGGGGCACTTCGTGCACTGGTGAACGTGGCTGCGGTCTGCCCCCTTGACAGGTTTGATAGCCCTTGTGGAGGTCGTCGGGATGGGCGACAGGCACGCACGGACGCAACCGGCCTGCTCTTCTCGACCATCCTGGAGACCTGCCCGTCCGGCGAGGACAGGTCCTTTCTGTGGACTCTTCACCGACCGCGGGTCACTCTTTCGGCCTACGTTTGCGCTGCTCGGCGGCGGTTTTTGTCGGTGTGGGGTGTCACCATCGTTGATATGGAGCTGACGGGACGTGACTTCGAGCGGATTCCCCGGGGCAACGTGCGGGTGCCCAAGGCGCAGTTCGAGCGGCTGTGGCTGGCCGCCGAGCAGCTGTACGAGCGGGAACAGACGTGGGCGAACTACGGAGTGGTGCAGACGTGCCGCTGGATGGCAAGGGCCACGGTCCGCCCGCCGAACGGTCAGTGGCGGACGGCTGACGCGCCGATCACCAACCGGTTCGGTCAGGCGTATCAAGAGATCATTCAGGAGGAGGCACTGGCCGCGGACAAGCTGCTGTTTCGCCAGCCGGTGCCGTACTGGCTGACGAAACGTCCGGGCTGGGCGCTGTCGGTGCACCTGACGTTTCAGTGGGCGTGGTTCGGGGACGGGAACCCCCCGATCGAGCTTCCCGGCCCGCCACCCACCCACGACTGACCTGGTCACGACGCCACCACGGCATCGTCGTCGGCCTTCGCCGCCGCGTCGGCGGCGTCAGCGGTGTTGCGGCGGTGCATCTCGGCCGTGCGTGCTTCCTCCTCGGCTCGTTGGGCTTCGGCGGCCTCGCGGGCCTGGATCTCTTTCAGCGCTCGCTGAGCGCGCTCGACCTCGGCGGCGGTCTCCCCGGCGGACGGCACCCGCACCGTGTCGGACCCCAGCGCCTTGTCTTCACCGGCCGCGATGTCGCGCACATCCGCCACGTCCGTCTCCTCGACAACCTCCTGTTCCGTGACGGTCGCGACGTCGTCGGCGCGCTGTTTCGTGACGTCGGCCAAGTCGTACTCGTTGGTGGCCTCGCGGTAGGCGTCCTCCTCGACCAGGTGCCGGTTGTGGGCATCGTTCCATTCGGCGGCGGTGACCTGCGGTACGTCCTCAGCGGTGACGGTCCGGGAATCCAGCTCCGACCGGGCACGATCGGCCGCCGCGCGGGTCTCGGCGGTGTGAGCCAGCCACAACGCCCGTGTCTCATCAATGGTGCCCAGTTCGGCGGCACGCCGGTCGAGCACGGTGGCCAGTGCGTCGGCTTGCTCAGCTTCGTCGAGCAACCGGGCGCGTCGCTCCTTGTCGTTGGCGGTGTCGGCCTGGGCGCGGCGCATCGTGGCTTTCCTGCTGTGGACTTCGCTGGTCTGGTGGGTTCCGGCGAGTTCGTTCTCCACGAACTGCGGCTCCCACGCCTCTTCGCGATCCCAGGCGCGGACGCGCACGAGTAGTTGCCCGTCGCTCATTTCGAGTTCGTCGCGGCCGGACTCCGGGCGGCCGAGTGCCCGCCACGCCGAGCGCCACGACGCGTACGCCTCGACCTGTCCCGCCTTCGGCGCCGCACCCAGCGCGGTGTCTTCCTCCTGGTGTCCGGTCAGTTCCCGGTGTGCCGCGACGACCGCGGCGCGCTGAACCCAGTCGGCGCGCGCGGCCGGGTCGGCGGGTACCGGCCCGAACGCCTCGACCGCCCACCGCTGCGGGTCCTCGGCGAGCTGTTCGCCAAGTTCGCGGCGGCGCTGATCGGCGGTGTCGGCCAGCGACCGCAAGTAGGTTCCCCACTGCGGGTCCTCAACCTTTGGGAGCCAGTCGGCGTAGGAGTCGCCGACAGGTTCAAGGCGCGCGTTCTTGGTGATACGGCCGTGGATGACGTTCGAGATCTGCCGCGACCCGTCGAAGTCGCGAACGGCTACCGCGTCGGCGAGGACCTGGCGCGGGTCGTGCCCGGCCAGCTCCGCGCGACGCAGCACACGGGCGAGGGTCGGGCCACCGTCCTCGGCGGCGATCCGCGCCCGCTGGGTGCCCGTCAACATCCCCTCCTGCACCAAGTCATCGAGCCAGCGGGCCGTCCGGCCAGCGGTCGCCAACTCGGACGCGTCGGCGAGCAGTTCCGCCGGAGTACGGATCGCCGCAGTGTCCTGCGCGGACTCGGTGGCCTCGGCCAGCGCCGACCGCTGCGGCACCTCGGTCCCAAACATCGTCGCCAGCACCGAAGCCGGATTGCGACGCACCGCCTCCAGCGCAGCGCCGTCGGGTGCGTCCAGCGGCACATCGACCGTCACGACGTGCGCCGTGTTACGAAACCTGCCCCGAGTCAAGCCGACGTAGAGCGCTTCGAGGCGGCTGCGCATCGTCGTCACCGAATGCGCGGTGTCCACCGTCAACCCCTGTGCGGAGTGGACGGTGGAGGCGTAGCCGAGCGCGATGTGCTCCTCGACGTAGCTACCGGGCAGCGTGATCCGCTCGCCGAGCACCTCGCCGATCCCGTCCTCGCGCCCGAGGACGTGGGCCACGACCAGGCCGCCGTCCTCGCGGGTGCCGAGGACGCGGTACTGCTTGCGGTTGATCGGCACCTCCCGGTTCCCGTCGGCGCCCGCCAGCTGCCAGCCGTTGAAGCGGGCCTGCACGAGGTCACCGACCCCCGCGTAGGTGCCCTGCAACCCCAACGGCACACCGTCTTCGGCGACCTTGCCCAGCCGGACCAGTTCGGTGCGCAGCTCCGCCGAGAGGGTCGCGGCCTGCTCGTTGGTGTCCACGATCAGGATCGAGTGCTTGCCCGCGAGGGTGTCGGCCAGCCACGCCTTTCCCGCGCTGGCCTCGGCCTGCTCGCGGGTTCCGCCGTCGAGAATCCGGCCCTGCTTGTGGTACTCGCCAAGCACGGTCTCGTCACCGTCGCGCAACCGCAGCGACGCCGCCCGCTCCCACTGCGCGGCGAAACGGCGCGCCTCGATCAGCTCGTACGCCGCACCCGCCTCCGCCATCAGCTCCATCCCACCCCCCGCTCCGACCGCGGCGAGCTGGCGGTGATCCCCGGTCAGCAGCAGTTTCGCCCCGGCGGCGGCGGCGTGGTGCTGGATCTTCGCCAGGTCGGCGGTATTGGCCATCGCCGACTCGTCCACCACCACCAAATCCCCCGGTGTGAGTCGCCACGCCTCGTGCTCCGGGTGCGTCGAGCCCTCGGCGAGCTTGTCCTGAGCCCCGAGCCACCGCGCGATATTGCGTGAGGTCAGCCCCTCGCCTGCGAGGACGTCGGTAGCGACCTGGCTCGACGCCAAACCCACCACCCTGCGTGCCTTCCCGTCCCACAGGCTCGGGTCCTGCCACGCCTTCGCCAGCGCGCCCACCACAAAGGACTTCCCCGTCCCGGCCGGACCGACCAGCGACTCCACCGCCGCGCCGGACGTGAGCACACCGCGCACCGCGGCGGCCTGGTCCGCGCCCAGCACCACCTTCATATCGGCCAGTGCCGAGACGAACCCGTCCGCCGCCGACACATCGAGGGCGGGCGCACCCCCGCGCGCGGTCGAGGCGACCAACGCGCGTTCGGTGTGCACGTGCTCCGGCGTCGCGTATAGCCGGCCCGCCGGGGCCTCGTACGCGGACTGGCCGTTGGCGAGTTTCAGCGCGTCCGGCAGCACCGCGACACCCGGCCGGTCGGTCGTCAACGGTGTCGCCAGCTTCACGCCCTCGGCGGTCAGCGTGTCCAGCAGCTGCGCCAGCCGGGCGCCGTCGAGGTCGCCGAGCTGATCGGGCAACGCGTCGGAGATCGCGCGCGTCAGATCCGGCGCGGTCCACCCGGCCTTGGTCGACTGGACGTCGGCCAGCGCCGTCTTGAGCACCTCGTCCGGTGACCACGTCGCGGGCTCGCGTGGTTCGTGGGTCAGGTTCAGCACGTCGCGGGCGACACCGGCGAGCCCGTCGGCGACCTCCGCGCGCAACTCCCGATCCCAGCGTTCCAAGCGGGCTTCGGTGGTTTCGCCGTCGTGTGACTTCGCCTTGCGCGTCGCGAACGTCGCCTGCCGCTGCAACCGGTCCAGCTCCAGCGACGTCGGCTCGCGGCCGAACTTCGTTTCGAACGCCTCCACCAACGTCGTCGTTTTCTTCGTGATCGCGCGGCGCCGCGAGCTGAACAGGTCCATCACCCGCTTGTCGATCCCCACCACCTCGCGGGCCTTGCCGTCCGGGCGGGACGCGAACCGCACCCCCAACGCCTGCGACAGGTGCTCCTCGGTGGTGCGCTCCCCCACCGCGGCAGCGGCACCACGAAACTTGTGGATCGCGCGGGAATCCAACGTCCGCCACTGCCCGTCCGCGCCCTGCACGCGGTTAAGGATCGCGTTGTGGATGTGCAGCTGCGGATCGTGGTTGCGCGAGTCGTGCTGGAAGAACGACGCCGCGACCAAGTCGTGGGCGTCGATGAACCGACCGGCGGCACCGCCGTGGTGCCCCACCCTCGAATACCCGGCGTGCTCCGAGAGGTAGCTCAGCGCCGCGCGGTTCCCGGCCCATACGGCGTCTTCCACCGCGTCGCGGTGTGTCCGCCACGACCCCGCCGCCGCGCGCGCGTCGTCACGCTGGCGCGCCAGTTCGGCCAATTCGGCCGGTGCCGCGCCCGCCGACGTCGCCGCGTTCAGCGCGTCGGTGAGGCGTTCAGCCGTCCGTTCAGCGGTGACCTGCTGCGCCTCGAACGCGGTGTGCAGCACCGTCACCGACTTCTGGACGCTGAACGTCGCGTCCAAAAAGGCCACGTTCTTCCGCGCGCTCTTGCCCGCGGCCAACCGCAACTCTTGACGGCGTTCAGCCGTCGCGTGCGGCTCCGCGTCCAACGCTGCCGCGTACAGTTCATCCTCCGTCGGATACTTCCGCCCGGTGTGGCCCAAAGTGGACGCCTCCGCCTGACGGGTTGGATCGCTGAACGCCTCATCACGCGGGTCGAGGAACGACTCGTAGACCTTCGCCATCGTGTCGGCCTCGACCAGACCCGTCAGGCCCAGTTTCGCCGCCCCCGCCCCGTACCAGCGGCCCGGAGGCTCGCCGGCCTCGACCGCGCTCGTGTAGTAGTTCTCCCGGCCCTTCGCGACCTCGTCCGTGAGGTACCTGACCGAGTAACCCGTGGAAATCGACAACATCAGAGCCTCATTTCATGATCAACACGCGGGACCTGAAGATCAACAACGCGGGACGCGAACCCGGGCGCGCGCCAGCGCGCACCGGCCCGACAGATCACGATGCCTAGGTGTGCAGGTTCTTTTTCTTGGCTTGTTTTCTTAGTTTTCTTGGTCGGTGAGTTGCTGGTGGTGGTCTTGGTCTTCTGTGGTGGCGTTCTTGGTAGTGGTGCTGTGGTGAGTGTCTTGGTGATCATGAGTTGGCATTGCTGTTGGTGAGTTCGGTGATGAGCTGTAGAGGTGCTGATTGCTCTCGGAGCTCTTGGAGGGCTGTTCCGGCGGTCCCGCGCGAGACCTCGGCGGAGGTCATGAGTTGGTCGACGGTCGGGAGGCAGCCGTGCGTCGACTGGTGCCTGCGGGCCGTCGCGCGCGCAGGCCCCGCTTCGGCGACGGTGGCGACACGGTCGGACGCTCCGACTTCGCCTCGCTCGCGGCAGGCAACGGCGACTGCTCCGAGTGGATGGAATCGGTGGGCTCGGCTGTACGTCCATCCACCACCGACCGCGCGGACGGGTCCAGCGGCCCTGGCTGTACAAGGCCCGACTGAACGGACGGCGGATGAACGGCCGGGGGCTGAACGCGGTCCGGGTGAACGGCCGGAGTGGACGACGCCACGCGTTCGGCGGTCGCCGACAGCGCCTCGACCGCCGAGCCTGAACCGTCGGCGGTCTCGTCCGTCCGGTCCGTCCGGTGGTCGGCGGCGAGCATGAACAACAGGTGCGCCACGATCGCCGCCGCGATCGCGGGCCACGCCCCCACCCCGAACCGCAACAACGAACCCGACGGTGCCGCACCGCCCACCGCGCCCTGCTCCGCACCGACGACCCCACCGGCGAGGTAGGTCGCCTGCGCGATTCCCGACAGCCCAGCCGCGAGGATCACCACCGTCCACGCGTAACGCCGCCCGCCCGCGGTCAGCTGCGCCGTCGCCACATAGGCGACAATCGCCAGCCCGTCAGTAATCAACGGGTAAATCCAGGCGATGCCCGCCGGGACACCGCTGCCGAGCGCGACCTCGAACAAGCCGTGCGCGGTCGCCGCCGCCGCGCCGAGCGCCACCAGCACGCCCGGCAACCACACCGCCAACACCACCCACCGCGCCCGGCTCATCGGCGGCCCGCCCCGGTACGGCGCTGCTCAGCCTGCGCGGCGTGCGCCGCCGAGAACTGCTCCGGCGTGGGCTCCGGCGCGGCATTCGCGCGGGCCGTGGCCCACCACGCCGCGACCTGGTCGACGGCATCGATAAGGGGCACGACGGGCGCGTGGCGGTGGTGGCTGCCGCCGGGCTGGTGGTTCTCCAGCGAACACGTCCCGGTCGAGGTCTTGATCCGCTTCACCACACCCGGGCGGTACCGGTCGTGCCAGTCCCCCGCGCGGCCCGCCGACGCGTCCTCGTCCTGATACGCCGCGAGCCACGCCCGCATCAACCACAGCAGTTCCTCGACCACGTCCGGGTGCCACAGCCAGCACTCCACCAACGCGCCCGCCCCGTCCGGGTAGCGCAGGAACACCTCTCGCAGCCAGCCGCACAGCTCGTCGAGCACCGCCCGTGCCACCGGCAGATCGGCGGGCATCACCAGCCATGACATCGCCGCGTCCCCGCCACCCGAACCGGCCGCGACGCTCGCGGCCAAGTCCTGCACCACCCGCGCTAGGTCCTCGACCTGCTGAAACAGTGACGGCACCGATTCGACGGTCTTGCGCAGCCCCTCGACCTCGCGGGCGATCCCGGCCAGCGCCGCGTCCGCCGACCCCGCCCCCGCGCCGTTGGAGGCGGCACCGGTGGCGGCGCGGGCCTCGGCCGCACCCGGTACGAACGGGCGCTCCATCGCCGACTCGTCGATACGGCGCTGGCAGACGTCGCGGTTGGCACATCGCCACGACAACGCGTCGGCGGCCTCGAAGTCCCGCACACCCCGGCGTCCACACAGGACACACGTCACAATCTCAGTCATCAGTTCTCCCCGGTGGTAGTGGAAATCAGGTGGTGGGGCCGGGAGCCGGGCGGCACGGTGGCCGCCCGGCCCGGCGAATCAGCAGTCACGACGCCAGCTCCAGCGCGCGCCGGTTCTCGCGGGCGTCCTCGTCCGTCTCGTCCTCGGCCTGCCAGCGGGACAGCTCCCGCGCCCGCTCCTGCTCGGCCCCCTCGACCCGCACGGGTTCCGGCCGTAGCTGCCGCACCGCCGCGGCGGCGGCCTGCAACGCGTCGTCGGTCCGTTGCCGCGACGCCTCCAGCGCCGACGCCGCCCGGTCCTGCGTTGGCTGCTCCGGCTCAGCCACGCGCGGCTGGGGAATCTCCGCCGCTGGCTCGGGCCGAACCGACGCCTCCGCCACGTCCTCGACGTCCTGGTCCTGGTCCTGGTGAGGGACCTTGTCCTGGGCGGTGGCCGCGTCATCGGTGTCCGCGCGTTGCTGGCGCGCGGCGCGCAGGCCGACCACGGCGGTGGTGCGCGAGACGCCGTCGACCAGCTGCGTCAGCTCATCCGGTGAGGGCAGCCGCCCGTTGCGGGCGTCGTACAGCCGAGCCGCCGCACACGCCAGCTCCTTCTTCGTGGCCGAGGACGACGACGTCACCCGCTCCAGCGTGTGTTCCGCGTCGGCGATCTCGGCGGCCGACCTCGGGGCAGGCTCGACCACCGCCGTCTCGGGCCGCCGGCCGTTGCGAATGGCGTAGACGTAGGAGTCATCGACTTTCACGCCGTGCTCTTTGAGCCAGGCCATCGCGCCGGTCGGGTTGTCGGTGCCAACGGTGCGTAACGCGGTCAGCACCGCGTCCTTCTTGCTCATCCCGGCCAGCGCCGACGTCGACACCGGAGCCACGTCCGCCAGCTCTGCCCGCAGCTTCTTCCGTGCTGCGACACAGTTCTGCACGACCGCCCCGGCGCTGGACCCCGCGACCTCGGCGGCTTGCTCCGCGGTCATCTCGTCGAGGTAGCGCAGCTGCATCCCGCGCCGCTGAGCGGGTGCCAGTTTCGCCAGCGCGTGCACCATCCGCGGCGACAGTGGGGTCGCTTCCCGGTCGCGCGCGTCCTGTACCGGGCCGGTGTGGATCGACTCCGACAGTGCCCGGCTGGCCGTGTCCCTCGCCGACAGCCGCTCGAACCGGTCCTTGCGGCCGTAGTCGGTCAAGGTCCAGCGGGCGACCCGCCCGCACAACCACGCCCCGACTTCAGTGGTGTCCGGGTTGAAGTCCTTCGTCATCTCCGGCACCCGCAGGAACGTCTCCTGCACCACGTCCTCAACATCAGTGGTGTCGACCATCCGCCGCTTGAGATACCGCTCGACCCGCTCCCGGCCGTGCCGATACAGCTGGCCCAACGCCTCGGAATCCCCGGCCTTGATCTGTGGCACCAACGCCGCCGCGTCGGATTCGCTGATCTCGCCGAGCCCGTCGGCGAACCCCCGCGCGTTGACCCGCCTCGTTGTGGCGCTGGCCGGTTCCTGGGGCCTGGTCACTGGGTCACCTCCACGAGGTCGAAACGGGTGTGCAGCTCGGTCCAATTGGCGTGGTGGCGTCCGTCGGCGGTGTGGTAGCTGCCCCGCGATCCGGGGATCCACTGCCGCATCAGGTGGTCACGCACCACGGGATGATCCGTCGGGTCGGGTTCGGCGCCGAGTCCGGCGACCAGCCACACCCGCGGGCGGATGGTGGTGCTCATGACGAGCTCACCCCCGGGAACTGCGCGAGGTCAGACCAGTCCAGGGCGTCGGACTCGGCACCCGGCCGTACGATCTGGTGCGTCAACGCCACCAGCACGGCGACGTCGTCACGGCGCAACACCGCCGTACCCACACCGTCCGGAGTGGACAGCCCGAGCACCACCAGATCACCGCGGGCGGTCACCCGCACGTCGCCGACCCCGGCCCGTCCGGTCACCAACGCCTCGGCCAGCACCTCCCGGCCCAGCAGCCACGTCACCGGCCCCGCGCCGTCGACCACGCGCATCGTCACCACGTACGGCGCGGTGGCGTCGTAAGAGAAGGTGGCCACCGTCTGACCGGCGCCGATCATCACCGCAAGATCCCTGCGCATCGCCGGTCACCGCCCCTCGTCGCGCTCGTCGGCGACGTCCGCCCCGGCCTCGGCCCACGTCGCGGCGTCGGCTTCCAACTCGGCGTCCAGCACCGCCAGCGGCTCCTCCGGCGGAGCGTCCCCACGCTCGACCATCACCGGCGCCGCGTCGCCGACGTCGAGCCGGACCACCTCGGCACGCACCATCGGCTCGGTGCGGTCCTGCACCGGCACCACCGCATCGGCACGGGCGGCCTTGCGGGTCGCGTACCAGTCCTCAAGCCGGACGATCCACGGTTCGACCTGATCGGCCAGGCCGTCGACGAACGCACCGAAGCGGGCCGCGATCTCGTCGCGCCGGTTGTCCCACCGCTGCGACGCCTCCGCCCACTGCCCGCGCAGCTCGGCGAGCCGCTCGCGGCGCTCCACGGCCTTCACGTCGCTCCGCTTCCACGCCATCTGGAGCTTTCCAATCGCGGCGGGCATCCCCCGGCGCACGATCACCGCGTGCAACTCCGGCAACTGCGCGATCTGCCCCGGCGAGAGCACCGGCACCCGCTGCGACGTCCGCCCCGTCACGTGACCGTCGGCGTCCTCGGACTCGACCATCTCGTGCCGGTCCGCTGTCAGCAGCGAATACGCCTGCAAGTCGTCCCCGTCACGGGCACCGGCGAGGATCAACACGGTCGCCGAGTTCGTCATGATCGCCGCGCATCCCGTGTCGCCCCACCGCTTGCGCAGCTGCGCACGGGACTGCGCACCAATGTGGATCGTGACGTTGCGACCACCCATGTCGGCGGTCCACAGGTCCAGCGGAACCGGCGACACCAATGCCGCCTCATCCAGCACCAACGTCAACGCCGGGTCCAACCGGCCACCCAGCGACTCCGACGCGATCCGGCGAGCCTCCCGCGCCAAGTGCGCCGTCAACGCCGCCACCAGCGGAGCGGTGTGACCCTCCTCAGCGCCGAGCAGGTACACCGTCGCTCGCGAGTCGAGCAGCTCCGCCACGTCAAACGCCCCACCCGTGGCCGCGGCGCGCGCGGTCGGGTCGGTCAGCCACGCCAGCGCGGGCATGATCGTCGTCGTGATCGACGACCTCGTCCGGTCGTTCGTCGTGAGGAACTGACGCGCCGTCTGCTCGAACGCGGGCTCCGAGCGCCGCAACAGCCGCAGCACCTCTTCCGCCGCACGCTCCGGATCGGCCACCCACGACTGGACGTCGCTCATCGCCAGCTCACCGATCGCGGCGGCGTGCATCAACGCCGCCAACGCGCGGCGGGCCTGCGTAACCCAGTGCTCCCGCTCGTCGCTGCCGCCCTCGCCCGGAAGCAAGTCACTCGCCCGGTGCGTCGCGGTCACCGGGTTCCCACACCCGGTCAGCGGATCGAACGTGATCGTCGAGGGCAGCTTCCCCAGCCCCGACGGGTTAAACACGTACGTCGGGCCGTGTTGCTCGCGCAGCTTCGCCGTCAAATCGATCAAGTCCGTACGGGTCGACGTGGCGATCACCGCGCCCGGCGCGTCAAGGATCCGGCACGCCAACTCCCCCGTCTTACCCGAACGCGGGCCACCGAACCGCAGCGTCACGTCCTCCACCGGCGACCAAACCCGCTGCCGCCCGACCCGCGCCAACGGCGTTGCATAGGTAAGGACCGGCACCCGGCGCCGCGTCCACCACATCTGCCGACGCAGCGACGGCTTCAACACCTTCGCCTTGCGGCGCATCGCCGACTTCGACGCCACCCGGAAGATCTGCCACCGCGACGCCACACCACCATTGCGACGCGACCGCCTCGACCACCGACCGATCAACCCCCGCGAACCACCCCGACCCCGCAAACCCACAAACGCCGCAACGGCCAGAACCGGACCGCCGAGAAACAAGCCCCACGGCCACACGTCGTAGCCCGGCGTCTCCACCGGCACCCAGCCCACGAACCACGCCGACAACCCCACCAGGCCCAGCGCGACCGTCACAATCCGCGCCGAATTGCCCTTCATCAACTCCGCCAGGCCGAATACGCCGGCCGCGACACCCGCGACCACGAACCACGGCCAGACCACCGCGACCTTCACGTGCCAGCCCGACAAGGCCACACCAATACCGATCAACACCGACGCCACCAGGGCAGACCCGAACGTCCTCATCAGGCCGCACCCCCAGCCGAGGCCGCCTGCCACGCCCCGACCCAGTCGGTGACGTCAACGCAGTTGCCCGCGCCGGTAGCAATGTCGAGCAGCTGCTCGACAGCCTTGGCCGGAACGACGTAGCGCCCCTGTCCCCCGCTTCGCCGCAGGCGGAGCGCCGGAAACGCGTCAGCGTGAATGAGCCGGTAGACGTACTCCTGCGACAGGCTAAGTAGCGCTGCGGCTTCTGGAACGGTGTAGGTCGGCACCCCGGCGGAGCGCTTGCGCAATGCGGTCTGCAAAGCGGCATCTCGTAGCAACTCCCGAGTCTGGGCACGACCTGCCCGAATCTCGTGTGTCGTACCTTGTTCTTGCATCTGGGTCTCCAAACATCCGGTGCGAGGCCCGGGTGGGGCGGCATCCCCGCCCGGGTCGCTTCGTTTTCAGCTGTCTCGCCACCGCCAACCTGTATAGCTTGGCTAGGCATGTTTGAAGATAGCCAGCATGGCTAGCCATGTCAAATGCTTGTCTAGGCTGGCTAGCCCGGTGGGGGGCAAGGTCGTACCCTGAGCTGCATGGAGTTGGACCCGGATGACCCTCGGCCGCCGTATCAACAGGTCGCTAATGCGCTGCGCGCAGCGATCCTGACGAAGACCTTCCAGCCAGGCGAGAAGCTGCCCTCCGGACTCGACCTGTCCCAGCAGTTCGGGGTCGCGCGCATGACGATCCAGACAGCTATTCGGCTACTTCGCGACGAAGGTCTCGTTGTCTCGCGTCAGGGCAGCGGCGTCTTCGTCCGCGAGCGAACTCAACGGCCTGTGGATCTGCGGAGCCATCTCGAACGTGCTTTCGGCGAACCTGAGGTAGCTGTCGACTTCGCGGGCTTCTCCGGCGAGACGCTGCATGGTGCGATCACTGAGCCGCTCGACAAAATCCGAGACGGCCGGCTGCGACCCGACTCGCTGACGGTGCGACTGCTGGTGCCCGACCCACGTCAACCGTGGACCTTGCCTGCCCGTGTTGATGACCTGAGCGACAGTCCCGCGTTTCGCGCCCGAGCAACCCGGATCATGGAGCGACACACGCTCGCGATCATTGACGCAGTGAACGAGTTGGCAGAACTTGGTCTCGTACCAAGTGCTCGGGCATTGGTTCGGGTCAATCCAGCCGTGCCACTGTTCAAGCTCTATTTGATCAACAGCAGTGAAGCTTTCTTCGGCTATTACCCGGTTCAAGAACACACGGTCACGCTCGACGGCGAACCGACTGCAATCTGGGATCTCATGGGTAAGGATGCAACCCTGTTCCACCACTCCGTCGACGGCGACGAAGACAGCCTTTCGACACGGTTTGTCCGCCAGTCGCACACGTGGTTCGAGTCGCTCTGGACGACTGTGGGGCGGGACTACCAATTATGATAAACACATCTGTAACAACCGTTCTAGCGCGCACAGCGAACGTCTTGCTCGACTTCGACGGCCCGGTCTGCTCTGTATTCAGCAACTTCAGTCCGCACGCCGTCGCGCGCGAACTTCGGGCCTGCCTCACGCTCGACACCGCACCTGAGACGAATGAGCCATTCGAACTCTTAAGGTATGTAGCCAGACATGAGCCGTCAGCTGCGGTTCGCGCAGAATCGGAACTGGCGCGACTGGAGACGGTCGCCGTTCGCACGGCCGTGCCGACCCCCGGGGCGGGAGCAGTGCTCCGGCACTTCGCTGCGTCCAGTCGCCCCGTCGTCATAGTGAGCAACAACTCAAGCAGTGCCGTTCGTGCCTACCTTTCACTACACGGCCTTGCTCACCTCGTGGCTGGCGTGTCGTCTCGAACAGGGCCGGAACCGGGTTTGCTCAAACCCCACCCCTACCTGCTCCAGCGCGCCGCCGAAATGGTTAGCGCCACCACTAACGATTGCCTGATGGTTGGCGACTCCGCCACGGACATCGAGGCGGCCCACGCTGCAGGCTCGCTATCCGTGGGCTACGCAAACAAACCGGGTAAACGTGAACGATTCAAGCGCCTGGGTGCCGACGCTATTATCGACACGATGCCCGAACTTTTGGGTACTTGCGCACCTACGTAAACCGTTCACGTTTGTCCGAATCAGACACGAGCCGCGACGGCGACGACGCCCCACGCCTCCGCACGAGAAACATCGACCTGAAGTCGGCGAGCTAGCTCACCGACTGGATGGCCAGACTTGAGCGCAAGCACTGCAGCGTCGTACTCACGATCGCCCGAAACCGCACGAGGGTCGATCAGCACTAGTCCGTGCTCGCCACGAAGCACGTTTCCCGACGAAGGGTCGCCGTGGCATAAGGCGTGCGACTCATCGGTGACTAGCTGTTCGAGAATCGGCAGCGCCCGATCGCGTTCCTGACTGCTCGCCGCTTCGACGCCTGGCGGTAAGTCCTGCTTGCCGCCATTCATCAGGCGGTCCCGCAACCAAGACGAGATCGGCGGGAATTCATGAGACTGAAGGGCACCCGCAAGCGGGCGAAGAACATTGGCTAGCTCGTCAAGCGACGCAGACTGACCAACTCTCGTTCCTGGTTGCACCTGGTCCATGACGGTCCATGTGCCGGACGCGGACTCTACGACTTGGTGCACAACTGGCCCCGCACCGAGCAAGGCGAGCCGCTGAGCAGCGCGCGCCTGGAGCGCGCCAGCAGGGTCCGGTGTCGACTTCATAATCAGTAAACCGGTGGCGGTTTCAACCGAAACGACCAGCCCGTATCGAGCGGTCATGACGTTCCGGGGCTGGGCTTGGTAGCTGCGGCACAACTCGGCAAACTCGTCATCTGTGGAAGAGACCCACTCCTCGCCGCGCTCCGCCCAGCGGGTGCAGACGGCGCGCGCAACGTCACGCGGAACGGCTACGGGCGTGTCGTTGAGAAGAACCGCTTCGTGCTGCGAGCTCGATCGCTTCGGGCGAGTCATTCGACCTCCAAGGATGTCGGCTGCTCGCCGATCGGCTTCGGCAACCCATGCGGCGTATACCCGCAACGTGGTAACACCACCGCCACCGTGGCCAAGACGGCCGGCCACGGTACGGATGTCGACACCAGCCAGGATGAGTTCCGTCGCTGAGTAGTGGCGGAGGGCATGCAGGTGGCTGTCAATCCCGATTGCTGCGCACATCCGCGCGTACCGGTGGGTCACACCTGACCTGTTGCATGGCTGGTCGTAGGTAGCGGCGTAGGAAAACAGGTACGCGTCCTGAGTCGGCTCGACCTCAAGCGCGCGCATTCGGACTTCGTAGTGCTCACGCAGGTCCCGGAGCACGTCAATCGTGGCGGCATCGAGCGAGACACGCCTGGGCTTGTCGTTCTTGGTTTCATGTACAGCCAAAATCCGGTTCGTGAACTCGACGTCCCGCCAGCGAATCCGCAGCAGCTCGCCGCGGCGTACCCCGGTCACCATGGTCAACCACACCAGCGTTCCCCAGTCCTCGTCTTGCTCCCACGCAGCAGCGATGATCCGGGAGGCCTGCTCCGGCGTCGGCGGCTTCGGGTCTGGCGCCGGCGGTCGCGGTTTACGTGCCACCTCTGCGGGGTTGACCTTTACCCATTCCCACCGAATCGCGGCGGCGAACGTCCCGCTGATCATGAAATGCAACTTGAGGACTGTCGCTTTCCCGAGAGGTCGGCAGACGTGCGGCGAGCACTGCCTGACAACACAGCCCTTCTCCCCGCAGTCGTGAGGCGGGTAGCCCTGGACCGGCGGTCGACCTGGTGGACGCTTGTGCTTCACCTCGCGGCACTCGTGCGGGCCGTCAATGCGGTGCTCAAGGAACGGCCTCCCATCACAGCGCGCGCGGCAGCGCAGGAGATCGGCATAGAACTCTTCGAGCATGCGTGCGCGGATCTTCGCAAGAGGCTCGTCGGCGAATACGGGATAGAGGTAGATGCGGGCGTACATCTCGTACGTCTCGCGGGTGTCATCAGCGAGTTCAGCGAGGCGCAGCCAGTCCTTCATCGCAACTCGGAAGGTTCCTTTGCTGCGGGCATGGCGTTCATCGTCGACCTCGGCGAGAAGCCGGGTCAGGATCCGCTCGGCTTCCTTCTCGTCGGTCGTCGACTCAGTGAGGTAGAGGCGTTTGCCGGTCAGCGGGTCGACCCCGGCGTAGACCTTGACGCGCAACGAATTGCCGCGGCGCTCGATCTCACCGCGTTTGCGTTCACTGCCAGCTGCCAGTTTGGCCACGGACTGATCTTACCCGCACCCACCATAGCTCCCATTGATCAAATTGGAGAGCGAGCGGAGCGGTAAAAGCACTGGTCGGACTATGTGGAGCTGAGGGGAATCGAACCCCTGACCCCCGCCTTGCAAAGGCGGTGCTCTACCAATTGAGCTACAGCCCCGGGTGCGGGCGGTGGTGCCGCCCGCGGAAACTCAGTTGTTGGCCGCGTCCGAAGAGCTGGCCTTGGCAGGCGCGCTGCCGTTGGTGGAGACGGCGCCGAGAGGACGCTCGGTCGGTGCGGTGGCCTCACGCCAGAGGTCGGCTTCGGCCTTCGCGGCCTTGTTGCGCTTGACGACGAACAAAACGCCGCCTGCGATGACTGCGAGTGCCAACAGCTTCTTCACGTGAAGCCCCCTCTTCTTTGACTTGCTCCGCGTACCCCGTGATGTTACTGCACGGCCGGAGGCGAGGGTTCCGGCCCCCGAAGCCCGTTCCACGTGGAACACCCGGGAATACCGAGCGCCCCCGCACGGTTACAGCCACTGGTCGGTTCGCCCATTGTGTCCCCCGGGCTCACCCCTTTGCCTTCGCGGAGTGCCGTTCGGCTGGAGCCGCGTAGCGCCTTTCGCCGAGAGGCGACCATGGCGCGTGCCGACCACCACACACCAGCCCTGCCGGACTTCTCTTCCCGGCAGGGCTGCTCTGTACCCGCCCATCGGTCCTGCGACTCAGGAGGGTTCACGCAGCTCAACCGGCACTTTCACGGGAGAGCACGCGTCAGCCAGACCACTTCACCCTTGCCGTTGTCCGGTACGACATGGTCCCGTTCGAAGCCCAGCTTCTCCAGCACACGCAACGACGGCGTGTTCCATACCCCCACCGTTGACCACAATCGCTTCCGCCCAGTCGCGATCGCCGCGTCGAGCACCGCGTGCGCCGCCTCCGTCGTCGCCCGGCCGATGATCAGCCCGCAGTATCCGATGAAGTCACCCTCGACGCGGCGGCAAACGGCCAACAACGCGATCCCTGTCTCCGCTGCCACCGCGAGCAGGTTCGCGATGCCCTCGCGGGCAGCCTCGACCGTCAACTCTCCATCATCCCGTTCAGCGACCAGAGCACTGCAATCATCAGCGTCGCTCTCCACCCCACCCCCAAACCCCCCCAACCCACCGCCCGTCACCAGGCGACGGGCGCAAGCCCGTACGCCAACCACGCTGGGTCAGCAACGTAAGGCACCGTGGGGGTCTGGGGGCTCGGCCCCCAGAGACAAAAAACACCCGCTCGTGTTCGCGCTTTCCGCGAACACGAGCGGGCTGAAGGGTGGGCCCACCAGGACTTGAACCTGGGACCCCTTCGTTATCAGGCCAAATTCAGGCTGCGTAGACCAGCAGCAACACACCGTGACCTCGGCCGCGGCGTCCGTGGAAGTCCACCCGAGTCCGCGCAGGCTTCTGTCGATTGTCACCCGGTTGGTCTCCCAGGCCACCGACGAAGGACGGCTGAGGCAGGGGGGTACACCTGTGCCACATAGAGAGCGTGGGGAGATCCCTGTCACCCCCAGCGTCACTCTCCTGTCATACCAATCTATGCAGGTCAGAGCCGGTTGAGTGACAGGGATGAAAGCCGAGACCAGACCCTTGGGTCACTCCGCCACGCCGCTACTGCCTCCGCACGATCACCAGCAGCAGTCGCTCAACGCGAGCGCGTTCCCCTACCGGGCATCGCCTACCTCGCAGAGCGAGCAATGCGCAAGTCGTAGCAGTCTAGAGGTGTACATGGGCGTGCATCACATGGTGTGCTGGACGTCCAGCTTGACTCCAACTACATAGAGTGTCAGCACTGATACGCTCCGTTGCGGATACTGCCGAAGAATTCACACTATCGATACACCCGATCGGGTGAACTAGGGCATACTTGAAACGAAACCCTACACCTTGCCCGACTTACCGCCGAAAGCAAGTGACGGAAGGTGGCCCGTTGGGCGGGAAGAAGGCGGACGTTGAAGAGCTGGTTAAGGCTCTCGAGAGTGACGGGTGGCGAGTGGAGCGAGGTCGGTACTACAAGTGCTACTGCTCTTGCGAGCTGAAGCACATAAAGGTCATCCACATCACACCGTCAGATCCTAACTACGTGCGCAACGCTAAGGGGCAGTTGAAACGAGCAACCTGCTGGAAGGGGGATGGACAGTGACCCGCTACTGGATCGAACTGGGCTTCCAGGTCAAGGCTGAATCTGGGGACCTTGAAGAGCACTTCCTAAGCCTGATGGACGCCCTGTTAGACGAACCAGGTGCCGTGGACCCGGACATCGCTGCTGAACTGGCGACGGGCAAGGTTCACGTCTCAACTGCGGTGGATGCCGATACTGACACAGCAGCGCTTGAGCGTGCCCTGCTGATCACACGGTCCGCTGTGCACAAGGCGGGCGGATTCACCCCCGACTGGCCGAAACCGGACGTTGGAGACTTCGTCGTAATCGACGGCTTTGACGCTCGCGTCCGTCCTACTGGACTCGCATCCTGCTGATCTACTGAGCAACGAGAAGGGCCTCCAGGTTGAAGTTCAACCTGGAGGCCCTTCTCGTTGCCCGTGGGAGGGGGGTTCCGGCTCCGTCACGTCGAGAGCTGCTCGGAGCGGGTCCGGCCTGAAGTTCGACGACGAAGATCAGCTGGAACAGGGGGCATCGACCTGTTTCAGCCGTAGTTACACCTGTGACATAGAGAGAGTGTGGGACGAGCCCCGTCACTCCTGGTGTCACTCCCCTGTCACTCGCATTTCCCCAGGTAAGCGCAGGTTGAGTGACAGAGTGACAGGTGTGACAGCTTGGACAGGTCCCCCATGTCACCCGCAAGTCAGAACCACCCGGTTTCCCGGTGGAGATCGGCGGCCCGCACTTCCTCGACGTAGCCGTTGGTGAACTCCACAGTGGCGAAGTCTCCACCGAACATTCCCGAGCGCGTTGCAGTCACCCGGCCTTCGGTGCCAGCCGGAACGGTGCGCACGATCGAGCCGCCAGCAGACATCCGATTCGTCACTCGATCGCCTTGCTCTATCCGGCGGGGGACGTCCTCAGTCCACCAGCGCCGCGGCTTGTCGACCGGAGCGTCGTCGCCGCGCCGAGTGACTTCGACGCGTCCCTTGCTCTCCTCTGCCGCCTCGGCCAGCCGAGCACGTCCATCAGACGCGCCCCCGTAGTGCGCTTCCATCCCGGCGAACTCATCGCTGACGGGCGCGTCGCCAGGCGTCCACGGAACGAAGTCTTCGCCCGCATCCCATCCCCCCGACTCGTAGGCACCGCCGTTGACTTCTGGCCGTCCACTCATAGATTTTCCTCCCCAAAGCAACCGGACTCGTCTAATGTGCAGGTTGAACGACTACGAACGCAAGAGGGGTGCTCCTACATGTCATCGTTTCGTCGACCGCCACAGTATGTGGTCATTCAGCAGCTGTCACCGCGTCGGCGGTGGATTCTTCCTCTCCTATTCGCGGTCGGCGGGTTCGTAGTCGGCGTAGGGCTAGGTTGGGGTTTCGGATTCAGCTTACTACTTGCGATCGCCGCAACCGTCTTGGTAACAGCAATTCGACCGCGCCCGCGCACCTAGCGGAAACATCCTAGGAATGATCGGTTTTCCACCACGGCAAACCGGAGTCATCCTTAGCCGCCGGGCCAACCTGAATAGGCTTTGGCACCTCGACCGCCGACAGGTCGACGCTTGTCTTTAGCCCAATGGCCCGAATTGCCTCTACCCGCTGAAGTGCAATTCGGCGACCGTCATTGCTGCGTTCGCGCCACGTCGCACTTTTGTGTGTCTGCCGTTCGTGAATTCGATACAGCCACGTAGTGGCCGGATCATTGAATCCGTCGACGCACTCAGAAAGCGCAGCGAACATAATGATGTCATCATCGACGGGCGCGCCACCCCAACCGCCAAAAGCACGAACGAGGTGCGTTCGCAACAGCAGGCCCGCGCAATGAATCGGCCAGTTCCCACCGTGTTCCATTGCCCAGGTGTTGACACTTCCCGCCGGTACAGGGCCGAATGGCAGCGCGGACTCGTAGGCACGCCGAGAACCGTCTGAAAGCAAGTCATCTGCCTGGCCGACTATCCAGTGAACTGACGGTTTGTCAAAGTGCGGGAGCAGCTGCAAGAGCGCACCGGGAAGCAGGACGTCATCGTGGTCTAGAACCTGCACCACGTCTCCCGTGGCCCTCGTGAGGGCAAGATTGCGGGTGGCCGCAATGCCAGTGTGCGCCCGGTTCGCTGCGTAGGAGATCTGAGGAAAGCCCGCGACGGTACCCGCCAGTCCCGGGACCTCGCCGTCCTCCTGTACTAGCCATTCCAAATCCCACCCGTCGGGCAACTCTTGCCCGACTACGCTTTTGACCGTCTCGGCAAAGTATTCGGCAAGCGGCGCGTAGGCCGCAGTGATGATCGAGATTCGGCGAGTCATTTGTTTTCGTCCCATCGCTTCAGTTGAGTTTCAAAGGTGAGCATCGTCCGGTCTGCGGGGTACTGGGCGTCACTTACTTCAACAACCCTGTCAGTCGTATCAATAGATATTCGGCGAACCAAAAGCAGGGGCGTACCTGTCGCCAGGTTCCATGTCTGCAATTCCACAGTCGTTGGCATAGCCGAAGTGACGTAGTCGACGACCTTGTCAACCTCGATACCGACCGTGTACAGCTGGTGCATCGTTCCACCGGGCCAAGCAGCGTATTCCGGATCGGATATCTTCGGGTTCTTGCTGATCACATCATGAAGAAGCCACGATATTGACGAGGCATCCAACGAACGCGTTTGCTTGTCGCGGTGCTTAAAATCGCGACGCAGAAGCGCCGTTCCCTCTTGAACACGAAACGCGTCCGCAAGGTCGGCGTCGGCGGCAACCATGGCGTAATTGGTTTCAAACTCAAAGCCGTCCAGCGACGAACCCATATCGTCCTCGGCAAGACCATGGTTCCGCCGAACCTCTTCCGGCTCACGCGTCAGGTCCTTTTCAGCCTGATGTCGGGCCGAGCTCCGTTCAACCCGACGCGCTGGCGGACGCACGGTCGGCGGGAGGCCGCGCCCGCCGATGACCAACCCCTGCTGCTTGAGCAGAGCGATGGCACCCCGGGCTGACGTCGACGAGCAGCTGTACATCTTCGTGAGCTCTTGCAGCGTCGGCAGCGAGTCGCCCGACCTGAGGGCACCTGTCTCAATCTTGATGCGGAGATCGTCCGCGATCTGTAGCGCGATCGGCTGATGCGCTGCGGTCCTTCGAGGCTCCATGTGCTCATCATAGGCCACTTTGTAAGTTTGTGCGCAAACCCCCTTGCGCTCTGAGTTCGTGACCATGTACGTTCCTCTCATCGGGTTTGCGCACAAACCCTCAAACCGACAAAGACAGGGTGATACCGATGGCGAAGACCCAGATCCCAGGCCTGAAGACCGGCAGTGGCCTGCTCCCGAAGCTCATCTTCACCTTGGTCGTCGCCGTGGTGCTCGTGATCGTCGTGAAGCACCCGGTCGACTCGGCGAACTTCCTGGTGAGCGCGGTCAGCGGCTTCGTGACGTTCGTCGATGGCTTGTCCAACTAGGCCCGTCCGTCACCCCTTCTTAACGACCGAGAGGAAGACCCAATGAGGTCCGCACACATCACCCGCCACACCGCCGAAGCCGCGTTCGATGGCTTCAACTCCGAGGACGTTTCCGCTGTTCAGGACGACGCGGCGAAGAGCTGGGAGCTTGCCGAGATCGAGCGGGACGGGGACCTGGACTCGCTCTACGAGCTGGCCGAGTCGGTCGAGATCGACCTGACCGCCGACGAGATCGCCGCTCGTGACGCGTTCCTCTACGACTTCACCGACCAGGTCCGGGCCACCCGTTCGCGTCGCCGAACCGGCCGCCGCGCTCTGGTCAACGCGCACTGGTCGGTCGCCGGAATGCAGGTGCAGGGCAAGACCGCGGCGGCGCGTCACCTGCTGGTCACGGACACCACGGGCAGCGAGGCCGCGTGATGGCAAACCACGGCCGCACGGTTCGCGGGCTGGCGTTGTTCGCCGCGCTGCAAGCCACGTTCGCTGACGTCCACCCGGTGTGTGACCAGTGGGTGCAGAGCTCCGCTGACGCGATCGGCAAGGGACAGCCCGGCAGGGACGGCGCGAAGCACTGCGCCCGCCACGTCGCGACCTACACAGCCGGTCAGGTCGGCGCGGCAGTCATGGTGACCCGGGTGCTGGGCTACCGGATGCCGCTGCGGGCGCTGGCCGCGGGGGCGGCCATCAACGCGGTCACGCACTACGTGATCGATCGGCGCGAGCCGCTCAAGTCCGCGGCCCGCACGTTCGGCAAGGGCGGCTACCTCGACCACGCCACGGTGCAACGTCGCGAAGGCGTGGTCGACGAGTCCGGGCCCGGTACCGCGCTGATGGAGCTCGACCAGGCCGCTCACCGCCTGGTCGGCGTGTTCGCCTCCCTGACCACCGCATGGCTGGCCGTGCGAGCAAGCACCCGCTAGCCCCGTCCAGCCGAAACCGCCACCGCACCACACCTTCGAAGGGATCTTCCGTGAAGTACAGCCAGTTTTCCGAGGTTCTGATCAACGCCGCCGCCGAGAAGCTCAACGTCCGCCCAGTGCTCGCCGCCGCCGCGGTGAAGGCGATTGCCAGCTGGCACAGCGAGGGCAAGACGACTCCCGAGATCGCCGCCCGGGTCCGGGCCGTGCTGGGACGCGACAACCCTGCCGGGAAGACCGCGTTCGTCAACTTCGTCATCTGCGGTTTGTAGCGCCGCCCCGGCCCGGCGGTCCCATCCCGCCAGGAACAGCCCCACCGGACCGGGTCACTCCCTCGCCACCCGTAAGCGACGACAACAGGAAGGTCCACCATGTTAAGCCCACAGAACGGCGCGGCACCGACCACGCCACGGGGTGAAGTCCGATGAACCCCCGCAAGGTCAAGTTGCAGACCACCACCCTGTTCGACGGCCACACCCACCACATCGTCGAGTGCCGCGGGTTCCGCGATGGACTGGCGGTCTTCGGGTGGAACGAAGCTCCCGAGATGCTGCTGACCACCAAGCAGCTGCACGCCGAGGGACTGTGTCGCAATCGCCAGGACCCGGCGGCGTTGCTGGTGTTCCGCCACCACAGGCCCTACAGCCGCGAGACCGTCAGCGAGCTGTTCTGGCGCGACCTGGCCGCACCGAGCGTTCCCCGGTCCCCGTTGCAGGTGCTGTCTCTGGTGTCCGCGCGCCGCGCGCTCCGGGTGTGCGTGACCTGCACCGAAGAGCAGACCTACCGCGTGCCGACCTCGACCCACCAGTGCTGGGCCTGCTTCGACCTCGACCTTGAGGCGGCGGCATGAGCGCCACGCCGACCGCTCGCCCGGCGCACTCGCGCACCGAACCGTCGTGGGCGCTGCACGAGTCCGTCACCACCGACCACGCCCGCCTGCTTCGCCCCACCCGCCAGACCCCGAAGACCGCCAGCCCCCGGAAGGGACAGACGCGATGACCGTGCCCCGGACCTACCCGCTGCCCGCCCCGGACAACGACCCGCGGTTCACCTTTGGCCTGCTGCTCGACGTGGCCGACGTGCTGGCCCGCCGCGGCTACCCGATGGTCACCGGCCTGGACCTGGTCGAGCTGCGACAGACGCTGTTCCGGTTCCTGTACCTCGCCGACGACACCGAGCCGACCGACGTCAAGCCCGTCACTGGAGAGGTGTGCTGACCATGACCACAGGACCGATGCACTACCGCGCCGCCGTGATGCTGCTGCGGGAATGCACGAACGCCGAGGGCTTGATCTACGCCGACTCCTACGAGTACCTCCTCGCCGCACAGGTGCACGCCTCGCTGGCACTGACCGCGGCCACGATCCACGCCGGGAAGGTCGGCGTGACCGCCACCGCCCCGGAGATGGCCGAGTGGGACAAGGCGCTCACCCCGCCGAAACGGGGGCAGCGCTGATGTCCACCTTCGACGTGTTGCAGCGCTACGGCACGGCCGCGCTGCTCAAGTTCGCCGGGGCGGTCGCGCTGTTCCTGATCCTGCACCTGGTCCGTATCCCGCTCGTGCTGATCGCTCGGGTGCTGGAAGGGGTCATGCACCGGGTGGACAGCTACGCCACCCGCCAGGCCACCCGCCCGCCGCAACACCCGATCAACCACTACTTTGCCTACCCCGCAACGGAAGGGAGCACCTCATGAACGTCACCAGTGAGAAGCGGACCCGCACCGAGCAGGCCGTGACGTGGGCGACGTGGCACCTCGCCGAGATTGCCGGCATAACCGGGCCCGCGGTTCTCGCGGTCACCGTGACGCACTGGTTCGCGCTGGTCTCGGCCGTGGTGGGTGCCCGGTGGGCGCTGCACGAGTACCGCGAGCACCGCGACCAGGTCACGTTGCACGACAAGGCCGCCGCACAGCGGCTCCTGATCAGCACCGCCCCGGCCGGGCGGATCGAGCAAGACGAAACGAGGGAGGGCGCATGAGCTGGGCAGAGGAACGACGTGCGAACAAGGTCGTCGACGCCGAACAGGCCCGGTTCGACGCCGAGGCCGCCACCGAGCGCCGGATCCGCGAACGCGGTGCCTATCTCGCCGACCAGCGGACCGACCGCGACACCGCCGACACCAAGCGGACCGCGAGCCGCGACGCCCGCCGCACCCGGCGGACCGCTCAGCGGGTCAAGCTCGGGGCGTGGTTGTCCGCGCACAGGGTGGACCTGCCGATCTACCTGCTGGCGGTCGCGTCGGGTGTGATGGCGGTTCCGTCGATGGCGGCCTACGGGTTCGCCGTCTACGGCAACGCCACCGGCGCGGTCTTGCCGGTGCTCTCGGAGCTGGGCATGTGGGCGTTCGCGCTGGCGGTGCAGGTCACTCGCAAGTCCAGCCCGGATCGGCCGGTGTGGGCGTTGCAGACCGGGGTGTGGACCTTCGCCGGGGTCGCGTTCGGCCTCAACGTCCTGCACGGCCTCGACCGGGGCATCGACGCTGCGGTGGTCATGGGTGTCGCGTCGGTCGCCGGGGTGATCGCTCATCAGCTCGCCGTCGCCGCGCCGCGCCGATCGGCGACCGAGCGTGCCGCCTCCCGGATCGATCGCCGGGTGCTGCGCAAGACCTCACGCATCCAGGTCGCCGCGGTGCGGCACGCGGTCGCCGAGATCGACGCGACCGGCACGGCCACGCTCGTGTTCGCCGCCGGTCGCTACGTCCTGGACCGTCGCGGACGGCTCACCGAAGCCGTCGAGTCCCGCTCGCCGGTCGATCCGGCGGACCGGATCGCCGAGCAGCTCGCCGAGGAAGCCGCGGCGTGGCTGGCCACCCAGGACCGGCCCGGCCCGTCCACCCTCGACCCGGCAGGCGACTCCGGGGCGGTCGCGACCCTCGACTCTGCTCCTGACCTGCGGGAGTCGACCCCCAACCCCGACCGGGTGCGGACACCGAAAACGCGGTCGTTCGACCAGCTGTGGACCGACTTCCAGGCCGCGTTGCTCGACCCGTCCGGCGCGATGGACCCGACGTCGGCGGTGTCGATCCGCAAGACCCTCCACTGCTCCGCCGCCCGCGCCCGGCAGCTGCGAGACGACTACCGCGCCAACCGCTGATCACCACCGGAAAGGACCCCGACCGTGGACACGACCGACAACACGCGCGGTGCCGAACTGGCCACCGTTCACCACCTCAACGCCCGCGCCGACGACGGCGAGGTGATCGAGGGCGAGCTGATCTCGGACGAGGAATACCAGCGGCGCACCTCGCAGAAAGCCCGCGCCCTGGCCCGCTACGACGCGTACAAGCACGACGTCGTCACCGTTGCCCGGGTCACCAAGTCGGTAGCGACCCACGACCGCACCAAGGTCGTGCTGAACCACGGCCTGACCGTGGTGCAGGGCATCGCGTCGTGGCGGGCGAAGGCGTGGGACGCCTCGACCATGGGCATCTACCAGCGTCAGATCAAAGCGGCTGAAGCCCTGGGCGACCGGGTGGCGGTCGCGGAGTGGACCGACCGCAAGGAGCAGGCAAAAGAACGTCGGCACCAGCGGCTGATGGACATGCCGACGCTGGTATGGCGGCTGGTCAAGACCGGTCTGCTCACCCTCGCGGTGTGCGTCGTGCTGGTCCTGCTGCTCGGGCTGTTCGTCCAGCTGTCCGGCGCGGGTGCGTTCACCGCGGTCGTCGGCGGCGTGATGGACGCGCTCAAGTGGGTGTTCACCGCCATCGCGTGGACCTGGACCCCGTTCATCGTGTCCGCGCCGTACGTCGTGAGCACCGGCCTGCTGCTGGGGGCGTGGCGTGAAGGTCGCAAGCACGGCCGGTCTCCGGGGTGGCTGGCCACGTCGTCTGACGGCGGGATCGACGCCTCGATCGACGAGACGACGATCGCCGCGGCGCTCAACGCGCTGCGCATTCCGCAGATCACCGCCTACCTCAAGCAGGGATTGCCGTTGCAGTTCCTCACCCCGGCGCGGATCGACGGGCGCGGCACGCACGCCGTGGTGCGTCTGCCTGCGGGGGTGACCGCCGAGAAGATCGCCCGCCGTCGCGGGGACCTGGCCACCGGCTTGCACCGGCTGGCCAAGGAAGTGTGGCCGACCACCGGAAGTGAGGCAGGGATCTTGGACATCTGGGTTGCTGACAAGGGCGCGCTCGCCGAGGGCGCGGGAGAGTATCCGCTGCTCGACGACGGCGTGGTGGACGTGTTCAAGGGCGTTCCGTTCGGGAAAACCCTGCGAGGACAGCCGATCGACGCGCCGCTGATGGAACGCAACACCATCTGCGGTGGCATGCCTGGTCAGGGGAAGTCGTCGGCGGCGCGGGTCATCATGGCCGGTGCCGCGCTCGACCCGACCGCGGAACTGCGGATCTGGGTGCCGGACGCGAACTTCGACTTCGAGGTGTTCGCGCCGCGCTGCTCCCGCTACGTCATGGGTGCCGAGGATGAGAAGATCGCCGAGATCCTCGATGACTTGCAGGCGCTGCACGCCGAGGTGCAGGCGCGTGGTGAACTGCTGGTCAAGTTCGAGATTCCCTCTGTCACCAGGGAATTCGCGAGCAAGAACGTCGGTCTGCACCCGCTGGTGTGCCTACTGGAAGAGGCGCACGTCGCGATTCAGCACCCGGTGTACGGCAAGGAAATCGCGAAGCTGCTCGTCGACATTGTCCGGTTGGGACGCAAGCGCGCCATCCACCTGATCGTGTCCACTCAGGCCCCTACGAAGGACTCCATGCCTAGGGACGTGACACGCAACTGTTCCAACGGCATCGCGTTCGCCGTGGGTGACCACGTCGCCAACGACGGGCTTCTCGGACAGGGTGCCTACGCCGCCGGACACCGCGCGACCGAGCTGATTCCCGGCACTGACAAGGGAACCGCGGTCTGCAAGGGACTGTCCGGGGAACGGTCGGACATCGTGCAAGTCTACTTCCTCAACGTCGCGTCCGACAACGACCAGGTCACCCCGATCATCGATCGTGCGATGACCGCGGTGACCGAGCGCGGCGCACTGCCCGGCGGCACCAAGGCCGCCCCGGCGATCGAGGCGGCGCGGGACCTGCTCGACGACCTTGACGAGGTCCTCGGCGAGGACGCGATCGGCGCGGCGAAGGTCGCACCGCTGCTCTCCGCGCTCGCTCCGACCTGGCCGCCGTACCGGGGGCTCACCGGAACGAAACTGGTCGCCGATCTCGCCAAGATCGGCGTGAAGGTCCCGAGCTCGCAGAACCGCTACCTGGTCGATCCGGTCACAATCCGTGAAGCTCTCGCCCGGCAGGCGACCACGGACCTCGACGCCGACGACTGACCGAGTTAGGTCGATCCCGCGCCACCGAAACACCCTCGTTTCGGAGTGAATTCCGCGCCACGCGGGACCGACCTAACCACCTAACCGATCTAACTCGTCGCTGGCCAGCGACTTGCCGACGATCTAGCCGGTCAGGTTAGGAACCTAACCCGGTTTTCGCGGCCTAACCGCCGATCTAACCCGCCCCACGGCACTCGCGCCGAGTGGTCGTGACGGTACCCCCATGCCCAAAACAGCCACACAAAGTAACCAACCGAGAGGTCCGCGAGATGGCGAAGGCACTGATTCACGACGGCACCAAGTCCTGGTGGAACGGCAAGGTCACCACCTTGTGCGGGCTCGTGTTCGAGTCGGGCAACAGCGAACGCCTGATCTTCACCGGCGTCTCCTGCCCGGTCTGCAAGGCGATCAAGAAGGCCAAGTAATCCCCCGTCCCGCCATCCCCTGCCGACAAGGAGTCATGTCGATGACCACCCGCATCCTGATCGCCGCCGCGCTGGCCGCGCTCGCCCTGACCACCGCCGCCTGCAACGTCCCGAGCTCGACAGCCAGCCCGGCCGCGGGCGGCAGTACCACCGACGTGCAGGCCGCGGTCCGCGCGCTTCACGGGCTGGCCGTGAAGCCGGAAGACACCGGGGCGCACTACAACCGTGACGACTGGCCGCACTGGTCGATCCGTTCCGGACAGTGCGACGCCCGCGAGGACACCCTGAAGCGCCAAGGGAAAGGCGTCACGACCCGCGCGCGGTGCACGGTCACCGGCGGCACGTGGGTGTCTCGCTACGACGGGGTGACCGTGACCGACCCCAAGGCGATCGACATCGACCACATGGTGCCGCTCGCCGAGGTCGCCCGTTCCGGCAGTCGCGAGTGGACCCGCGCTCAGCGGGAGCACTACGCCAACGATCCGGCCGTGCTGGTCGCCGTCACGGCGAAGTCCAACCGGTCCAAGGGCGACCAGGATCCCGCGAAGTGGCTGCCCGGCAAGGATCGGTGCGGGTACGTCGCTCAGTGGGTCGCCGTGAAGTCGACGTACCACCTCACGATCGGCCCGGCGGAGCGGGACGCGATGGCCGCGGTGCTGGGCCACTGTGGAACGGAGGCACGGTGATGTGCCGGGCCCTCGGCGAGGGTGGGCGGCGCTGCACCGGCGGCGGTTTCAGCCACACCCGCGCGAATCAGACCGCCCGACAACGCCTGTCGCGAGCCTGCCGCGCCTTGACCAACGCCGACACCGCCGGTGATCCGGACGCGGTGGCCGCGCTAGAGCAGCGGGTGCTCGACGCCCGCGCCGCCGTCGCGGCCACCCGGCCCGCCGAGTGCACCACCCGGCCGCCGTCGATGGTGCCGGACGGCGACCCGGTCGAGATCAAGAACCTGGGTGGGCAGAGCGCCGGAGCGAAGCTCCTGACCTACGCGGATGGCACGAAGCTGGTCTACAAGAACGCCGCCGCGCTGGGCGAAGGCGCGAACACCACCGACCCGGTCGCCGCGACCGACGCCGAGGAACTGGGAGCGGCGGTGCTCGCCGCGCTGGGACTGCCCTGCGCCGCGGTGGAGCGGACCGGGGAGACCGAGCTGCACATCGAGTACATCCAGGGCTACACCGGCAACACGTTCATCGACGCAGACAAGGTCGTCGATCCGGACTTTCTCGACCGCAACCAAGGCCGGTTGCTCGGTCTCGCTGACCACGTCATGGCCAACCACGACCGGCACGGGGGCAATTGGATGTGGACCCAGGACGAGAACGTCATCGGCATCGACCACGGCGGTGCCTTCCACGACGACCGGCCGGTGTCCGGCAGCGTGTTCGCGCACGCTCTGTATGAGCAGGTCGACGACGAGGGATACGAGTGGAAACTCGCCCCCTGCAACGACTTCACCACCGCAGACACGACCGAAGCACGCCACCGGCTCGACGAACTACGACCCGAGTTCGAGCGGACCGGGCGCGGTGACTGGCACACCGCCATGATGCGCCGCCTCGGCGAGGTCGAACAGGCCGCCGCCGGAACCCGCAACCGGCTCGCCCCCAAGGCACAGGGGGACGTGACAACCCCCGATAACGCGAGCAGCTGGCCGACAGCAGACCACGACAGCCCCGGCGGCTGGCCCGGCACCGACCAGGACGCCACGGCCGACAGCTGGCCCGACCCAGCAAGCGACACCGAGCGCCCCAAATCGAACACTCAGTCCAGAAAGGACACCCCGATGGCTACCAACAATCCGACACCGGAGCAGCCCGCCGACGCCGCACCCAAGTCCGCCGCGGAACAGATCATGGACGCGTTCGCACAGGCCAACGAGCGCAAGCGACAGCGGGAGTCCGCGCCGCGGACGTCGACCGAGGACCCGAGCACCGGAAATCCGCCGCCGCGGAAGCAGTCGCAAGTCAATCGCCAGGACTGGCCCGGGATCAGCAACGTCAACTACGCCGAGCCCGGGGCAACCGTCGGGATCCAAGCCGCCGTGGTCAACGGAGCCACCGTCGTGATGAACGGAAACACCGTGTCGACCACCGGCCTGCGCGAGGCCGGTGACGCTGGCCTCGACGAGAAGACCCGCCGCACCATCGAACGGGCCAAGGCCGCCGCCGCCAACGCCCGAGCGCAAGTGGCCGCCGGTAAGGCGACCACGCACTACGCCGACGGCGACTCGATCACCACCACCGACGAAAACGGCAACACCACCGTCACCAACGTCGCCAGCGGCAATGACCGCGTCGCGTTCCAGGTCGGCATTCAGTTCGGCACGCCCCGCCGCTAGCACCGCCCCGCACCTGCTCACAGCGGGGACGTGACACCCACACCGCCAGCCGAGAGGAACCGTTTGATGACTACCGACCACCCCACCCCAGAGTCGGCCCGCCTCACCGCCGACGTCATCGCGTTCACCCGCAAAGCCGACGCCTGGTACGTGCTGATGATTCAGCGCCGATGGAACCCGTTCGAGGGCCGGTGGGCCCTCCCCGGCGGGCACGTCGACACCGGAGAGACGTTCCTTCAGGCCGCCGAGCGGGAACTGACCGAGGAAACCGGACTGCGAGTGACCGACCTGCGACAGCTCGACATCTACGACCGCCCCGACCGCGACCCGCGCGGCCGGTACGTCACCGTCGCGTTCTTCACCGTGCTGCCCGCCATGGTCAAGCCGACCGCCGGAGACGACGCCCGCGTCGCCGCGTGGGTCCCGCTGACCTGGTTGCACCGCAAGCCCGACGAGATCGCGTTCGACCACGCCGCGATCCTCGCCGACGCCGTCACCGAGCTTGAGGACCTCACCGGCGGAGAGGTGCGCAGCTGATGGACACCCGCACCCGCCTCGACGCCGCGCTCAACGCCGCCGCCCGCGGCTGGTACGTCTTCCCGCTCCGACCGGGCAGCAAGAAGCCCGCCGGACACAACGAGGACGACTGTCCCGGCACCGGCCGGTGCGCGACCGGGCACGTCAAGTGGGAGGCCCGCGCCACCCTCGCGACAGACAAGATCCAGGCAGCGTGGGCGCACGCGCCGTACAACATCGGGTTGGCCACCGGCCCGGCCGGACTGTGCGTGCTCGACCTCGACCGGCTCAAACCCGGCGAGACCGTGCCGGAACGGTGGGCTGCGGTCGGCGCACACAGCGGCGAAGACGTTCTTGCCGTGCTCGCCGACGAGGCCGGGGAGTCGCTGCCCGGCGACACCCTGACCGTACGGACCCCCTCCGGGGGACTGCACCTGTACTACGCCGTCCCGGCGGGTGTGGTGCTACGCAAGACCGAAGGTGAGCGCGGCAACGGTCTCGGCTGGAAAATCGACACGCGCGCATGGGGCGCGTACGTCGTGGCACCGGGCAGCACAACCGCAGATGGCCGGTACGAGTACCTGCACGACGGGCCGATCGCCGTGCTTCCCGGCTGGCTCACTCGACGCCTTACCCCGGCCGAACCACCCGCCGCTCCGGTGCTGCCAATTCGGCCGGCATACGGGCGCCGGTCGCGGTATCTCGACGCCGCGGTCATCGCCGAAGCCGGGAAGGTCGCCGACGCCCACACCAACCGCAACGCCGTCCTCTACGCCGCCGCGCTCGCCCTGGGACAGCTCGTTGCCGGGGGCGCGCTCAGCGAAGACGAGGTACGGGCCGCGCTGATGACCGCCGCCGGGCGGCACATCGGCACACGCCAGTTCACCGCCCGCGAAGCCGCCACCACGATCACCTCCGGCCTGGCGGCCGGGGCGAACCGGCCCCGCCGGATCGCCTGAGCACCCGACGCTAGGAGCCTCACCCATGACCGCCACTGCCCGGCCGCTGGCCGCCGTACCGACCGCACCCGCCCGCCGAACCCGGTGGACCGACGCGGAACTGATGACCGAGCATTTCCCGGAACCGAGGTGGGCCGTGCCCGGCCTGCTGTGCGAGGGAATCAACGTGCTGGCCGGTGCGCCGAAGCTGGGCAAGTCATGGATGAGCCTCGGTATCGGCGCGGCGATCGCCAACGGCGACCCGGCCCTCAACGCGATCGAGGTCGAGCGCGGTCCGGTGCTGTACTGCGCACTGGAGGACACCGGCCGCCGGTTGCAGCGCCGTCGTCGGCAGATGCTCGCCGCCGGTGGCCGGGCAGCGCCGCTGCTCACCCTGGAAACGTCCTGCCCGACGATGACCGCGGGCGGTGACGCCGTGCTGATCGAGTGGTTGGAGGAGAATTCCGGCGCGCGGCTGGTCATCATCGACACCTTCGAGAAGATGCGCGGCAGCGACACCACCGGCGGGTCCGCCTATACCTCGGACTACGCCGCCGCCGCGCGGTTCAAGACCCTCGCCGACCACTACGGCGTGCCGTTCCTGCTCATCCACCACGTCCGCAAACAAGGCGCGGACGACTTCCAGTCCACCGTGTCCGGCACCAACGGCCTGACCGGCGCGATGGACGCGATCCTCGTTCTCGAGCGCGGGCGCGGACAGGCTGACGGGGTCCTGCACGTCACCGGGCGCGATGTCGAGGAAGCCGACTACGCCATGAGTTTCGACGCCACCTCCGGTGCCTGGACCAAGCTCGACGGGCCTGCGAGCCAACACCTCGTGAGCGACGGCCGCGCGGACATCCTTCGCCTGCTCGGCGAACACGGGCCGCTCAAGCCCGCCCGGATCGCCGAAGCGCTCGACCTGGTCCCGAACACCGCGCGCGTGACCTGCAAGCGCATGGCCGAAAAGGGACAGCTGCACGTCACCAAAGACGGCACCTACAGCGTCGTCCCCGAGTGACAGCAGGGACACCCCTGCCTGTCACCGCTGTCACCCCTGTCACTCCAACCCTGCGACCAGGCAAAACGGGAGTGACAACGGAGTGACACCCCGAATCCCCTGTCACCCCCGGCCCGGGTGACAGCAGGGACACCCCTCCCGCTGTCACCGCTGTCACCTTGTCACCCCAAGCCGTTGAACTGCACAAACACGAGTGACAGCCGGGTGACATCCCTCGCCGGGTGTCACCCGCCGACCGAAAGGAACCGCCACATGTTCGTCACCGCCCCCGGCCCGCAGCACGACACCAAGGGACACCCGCGATGGACGCAACGCTCATGCCGCTCGCAGTGCCAGAACGGCACCTCTACCGCATCCCGGAAGCTATGCGGCTGCTCTCGATGAGCCGCTCGGTCATCTACGAGCTACTGCGCGCGGGCCGTCTGCGATCCGTGACGCAAGGCCGGGCGCGGCTCATTCCCGCCCAAGCAATCCAGCAGTACGTCGATCTACTCATCACCGAATCGGAAGGGGTCTGCTATGACCGCACGGCGTAGCCGCGGAGACGGCGGGTTGTTCTGGGACGAGTCCCGGCAGCGATGGACGGCCGAGGCCACAGTGGGCTATTCGGCGGCCGGGAAACGGATCGTGCGCAGAGGTCGCGGCAAGACCAAGACCGAGGCTCAAAAGAAGCTGCGTGAGATCATCCGTGACCTGGAAGACGGCACCCCGGCCGAGGCTAAGAACTTCACGGTTGAGCACGCTATTAGGGACTGGCTCAAGTACGGGCTTCCCGGTCGCTCACAGCGCACGATCGACAAGCTGACCACCTTGGCTGAGAAGCACGTCATTCCCTCACTCGGAGCACGGAAGCTTCCGGCGCTCACCGCAGATGAGGGTGACAAATGGTTGGCAGAGAAGGCCGAGATCCTCGCAACGCGAACTCTCCGAGAAGTCCGATCGATCCCTATCCGCGCCATCGCGCGAGCCCAGGCGCGGGAGAAGGTCAAGCGGAACGTGATGGTGCTGTGCGAGCTTCCTCAAGGGCAAGAGGGACGGCCGTCGAAAGCGTTGACCTTCGAGCAGGCAGAGGCTGTCTTGGCGGCATCCGAGCGAACCCAGCTTTGGGCGTACGTCGTGCTGTCCCTGCTGCTGGGTGCCAGGACCGAGGAACTCAGGCCGCTTGCCTGGTCGCACGTCGATCTGGTGGGCAGTCCTGACGCGGACCCGCCGATTCCGCCTCACATCATGGTGTGGCGGTCCGTACGAGAGGGCGGGGACACCAAGACCCGGAAGTCTCGGCGGTCCCTGGCGCTCCCTCAGCGCTGTGTGGAGGCACTCAGGGTGCAGAAGGTCAAGCAAGAGTTCGCACGGCGCGTAGCGGGCAACAGGTGGCAGGAGAACGGGTTGGTGTTCGCGTCGAACTTGGGGACCGAGCTGGACGCGCGCAACGTCCGGCGCGCGTTCCGCAAGATCTGCCAAGCCGCTGGGCTCGAACCGGCCGAGTGGACGCCTCGCGAGCTGCGTCACAGCTTCGCATCACTGCTGTCGGACAATGGGATGCCGATCGAGCAGATCTCGCGCCTGATGGGCCACAACGGAACCGCGGTGACCGAGCTGGTCTACCGCCACCAAATCCGGCCGGTGGTCGAGCACGGCGCGGAAGCGATGGACCGGATTTTCAAGAGCACTGAGGGGGATTCTGCGGCTTAGTCACTCACTTAGTCACCCGGGCAGCAAAAAGGCCGGTTCGCGAGCATCGCGAACCGGCCTTTGACCTGCGTGGGCCCACCAGGACTTGAACCTGGGACCCCTTCGTTATCAGCGAAGTGCTCTAACCGCCTGAGCTATGGGCCCTTTGACGTCCAGAAGATTACCGGACGCCTCCCGGTGGTCTGCAACCGGGTTACTCACGCTCCGAGAGCGTGACTTCCAGGCCGCCCGCGAGGTCGGCCGAGACGTTGTAGATGAACGCGCTGACTGTGGACAGCGCGGATACCAGGACGATGTTGATGGCGCCGAGGATGGCCGCGATGCCGAAGACCCGGCCCGCGCTGATCAGCGGATCGGCGCTGGCGTTGCCGCCTTCGCCGCCGACGAGCGACGAGTAGGTGCCGTTCAGTTTGTCCCAGACGCCCATGCCGTCGAGGACGGTGTAGAGGACGCCGACGGCGACGAGCCAGACGAAGAACATCGCGACGCTGAGGACCAGTGAAAGTTTGAGCACTGACCACGGGTCGAAGCGTTTGATCTGCAGGCTGGCCCGGCGTGGGCCGCGGCCGGGGCGGCGCAGGGCTGTCGGGGTGGGGCGCCCCCGGGTGGCTGACGCCGGTGCGGCGCCGGCCTGGGGGGTGCCGGTCTCGGGTTCGCCTGAGTCGCCGAACAGGCGGCGCGCGGCGGTGCCGCTCACCGCGGGGTAGTCGCCCGTGCCCGGGTGGTACTCCCTGTCGCTCACGCGCCGTCCGTCCTGCTCGTGGTCCGCCGGGGCCACCTCATCCGTGGCGACCGACGAGGCCGCCAGTTGGTCGACGGGGGTGCCGCGGCCGGCGTCCGTCTCGCCGGCCGCACCGCCGTCCTTGCCGTCCCGCTGCCAGGGCGGGCTCGCCGAACCGGCCGTCGCGCCGCCTTTCGGGCTTTGCGCTTCGGGCTTCTCGGATGGTGTCACGAAGAGTCAGTCCTTACCCTTGCGTGGCGTCGCGACTACTCCGACGCCGTGGTGTCTTCACCCTCATCAATACCTTCTGCACTGGCGACGTCTGAGGGCTCGTCCGCGTTGCGTGCGACCGCGAGAAGAGTTGTTCCTTCGTCGAGATTCATCAGCCGCACCCCCTTGGTCTGCCGTCCCGCCTTGCGCACGTCGCCGGCCGGGGTACGAATAACCCCACCCGTCGAGGTGATGGCGTAGAGCTCGTCGTCGGCGTCGACGATGAGCGCTCCCACCAGCCTGCCACGTTTCCGGTCGTGCTGAATGGTGAGCACGCCCTTGCCGCCGCGGCCCTGCACCGGGTAGTCCTCGATCGGGGTGCGCTTGCCGTACCCGCCGTCGGTGGCGACCAGGAGGAACTTGTCCGGTTTGACCACGCTGATGCCGAGCAGCTCGTCACCCTCGTTGAACCGCATACCGAGCACGCCGGAGGTGGCGCGGCCCATCGGCCGCAGTGCCTCGTCGGTGGCGTGGAAGCGGATGGACTGGCCATCGGACGACACGAGCAGCAGGTCGTCCTCGGCGGCCGCGAGGACCGCGCCGACGAGTTCGTCCCCTTCGCGCAGGTTGACGGCGATGAGGCCGCCCGCGCGGTTGGAGTCGAAGTCGGTCAGCTTGGTCTTCTTGACCAGGCCACGCTGGGTCGCGAGCACCAGATACGGCGCGACCTCGTAGTTCGGGATCTCGATGACCTGGGCGATCTTCTCGTCCGGCTGGAACGCGAGCAGGTTCGCCACGTGCTGGCCGCGAGCGTTGCGGTTCGCCTCCGGCAGGTCGTACGCCTTCGCGCGGTAGACCCGGCCCTTGTTCGTGAAGAACAGCATCCAGTCGTGCGTGGAGCAGACGAAGAAGTGCTCGACGATGTCGTCCTGCTTCAGCGTCGCGCCCTGCACGCCCTTGCCGCCGCGTTTCTGCGAACGGTAGAGATCGGTTTTCGTCCGCTTGGCGTACCCCGTGCGGGTGATGGTGACGACGACGTCCTCGACCGCGATGAGTTCCTCGTCGGTGACGTCACCGTTAAACGCGATGATCTTCGTGCGGCGGTCGTCGCCGTACTTGTCGACGATCTCCTTGAGCTCGTCGCGGATGATCGTGCGCTGGCGCTCCGGCTTCTCGAGGATGTCCTTGAGATCCGCGATCTCGAGCTCGATCTCGGCCAGGGTGTCGAGGATCCGCTGCCGCTCCAGCGCGGCGAGGCGCCGCAGCTGCATGTCGAGGATCGCGGTGGCCTGGATCTCGTCGACCGTCAGCAGCTCCATCAGCGCGGGACGCGCGTCTTCGGCCGAGGGCGAACGCCGGATCAGCGCGATGACCTCGTCGAGCATGTCCAGCGCCTTGGCCAGACCGCGCAAGATGTGCGCGCGCTCCTCCGCCTTGCGCAGCCGGAAGCGGGTGCGCCGGACGATGACGTCCATCTGGTGCTTGACGTAGTGGCGGACGATCTGGTCGAGCCGCAGCGTGCGGGGCACGCCGTCGACCAGTGCCAGCATGTTGACGCCGAAGTTCTGCTGCAGCGAAGTGTGCTTGTAGAGGTTGTTCAGCACGACCTTGGCGACGGCGTCGCGCTTGATCGTGATGACGATCCGCTGCCCGCTGCGGCTGTTGGACTCGTCGGCGATGTCGGAGATGCCGGTGAGCTTGCCGTCGCGGACGAGGTTGGCGATGTTCTCGACCAGGTTGTCCGGGTTGACCTGGTACGGCAGCTCGGTGACGACCAGGATCGTGCGGCCCTTGGCGTCCTCTTCGACCTCGATGACCGCGCGCATGCGCACGGAACCGCGGCCGGTGCGGTACGCGTCCTCGATGCCGGAGTTGCCGAGGATGAGGCCGCGGGTCGGGAAGTCCGGGCCCTTGACCCGCACCAGCAGCGCGGCGAGCAGCTCGTCGTCGGTGGCCTCGGGGTTCTCCAGCGCCCAGGTGACGCCCTCGGACACCTCGCGCAGGTTGTGCGGCGGGATGTTGGTCGCCATCCCGACCGCGATCCCGGACCCGCCGTTGACCAGCAGGTTCGGGAAGCGCGACGGGAGTACGTTGGGCTCCTGCGTGCGGCCGTCGTAGTTGTCGGAGAAGTCGACGGTCTCTTCTTCGATGTCGGCCAGCATGTGCATGGCCAGGTGTCCGAGGCGTGCCTCGGTGTACCGCATGGCGGCCGCCGGGTCGTTGCCCGACGAGCCGAAGTTGCCCTGGCCGTCGATCAGCGGGTACCGCATCGCCCACGGCTGAGCGAGCCGGACCAGCGCGTCGTAGATCGACGAGTCACCGTGCGGGTGGTAGCTGCCCATCACGTCGCCGACGACGCGCGAGCACTTGTTGTGCGAGCGGTCCGGGCGGAACCCGGAGTCGTACATCGCGTACAGCACCCGGCGGTGCACCGGCTTGAGGCCGTCTCGCACGTCCGGCAGTGCGCGGGACACGATCACGCTCATCGCGTAGTCGATGTACGAGCGCTGCATCTCCTGCTGGATGTCGACCGGTTCGACGCGGTCGTGTTCCGGCGGCAAGGTTTCCGTCATGTCGTCCTTCTCGTGTGGACAGGGCTGTGGCGACGAAGCTCAGGGGACGATCACACGTCCAGGCTGTTACACATCAAGGCTGTTACACGTCAAGGCTGTTACACATCAAGGAAGCGCACGTCCTTGGCGTTTCGCGTGATGAAGGAGCGGCGGGCTTCGACGTCTTCGCCCATCAGGACGGAGAACAGGTCGTCGGCCTGTGCGGCGTCGTCCAGGGTGACCTGGCCGAGCAGCCGGTGCGCCGGGTCCATGGTGGTCTCCCACAGCTCCTCGGCGTTCATCTCGCCGAGACCCTTGTAGCGCTGGATCGCGTCGTCCTTGGGGAGCCGCTTGCCCGCCTCGACACCCGCGCGGATGACGGCGTCGCGCTCGTTGTCGGAGTAGACGTACTCCGGCTCGGTCCGCGGCCACTTGATCTTGTACAGCGGTGGGCGGGCCAGGAAGACGTGCCCGTGCTCGACCAGCGGCCGCATGAAGCGGAACAGGAAGGTGAGCAGCAGGGTGCAGATGTGCTGGCCGTCGACGTCGGCGTCGGCCATCAAAACGACCTTGTGATAGCGCAGCTTCGACAGGTCGAACTCGTCGTGGATGCCGGTGCCGAGCGCGGTGATCAGCGACTGGACCTCGGTGTTCTTGAGGACGCGGTCGATGCGGGCCTTCTCGACGTTGATGATCTTGCCGCGGATCGGCAGGATCGCCTGGTACATCGAGTCCCGGCCCTCCTTGGCCGAGCCGCCAGCCGAGTCACCCTCGACGATGTAGAGCTCGCACTCCTCCGGCTTGGTGGAGCGGCAGTCCTTCAGCTTGCCGGGCAGGCCGCCGATGTCGAGCGCGCCCTTGCGGCGGACCAGGTCACGCGCCTTGCGGGCGGCCATCCGGGCCTGCGCCGAGGAGAGTGACTTGTTGATGATGACCTTGGCCTCGGCCGGGTTGCGCTCGAACCAGTCGGCGAGCCACTCGTTCGACGCCTGCTGCACGAAGGTCTTCGCTTCGCTGTTGCCCAGCTTGGTCTTCGTCTGGCCCTCGAACTGCGGCTCGGCGAGCTTGATCGAGACGATCGCGGCGAGACCCTCGCGGACGTCGTCACCGGTGAGGTTGGCGTCCTTCTCCTTGATCAGCTTCTTCTCGCGCGCGTACGCGTTGACGACACGGGTCAGCGCGGCGCGGAAGCCCTCTTCGTGCGTGCCGCCCTCGTGCGTGTTGATCGTGTTGGCGAACGTGTAGACCGACGGGGTGAACCCGTTGTTCCACTGCATGGCCACCTCGACCTCGAGGCCGGTGCCCTTGGCCTCGAAGTAGATGACGTTGGAGTGGATCGGGTCCTTGCTGCCGTTGATGTGCTTGACGAAGTCCTCGAGCCCGCCCGGATAGCAGTAGACCTTTTCCTTGATCCTGGCCTGCTTGCCCTCGGCGTCGAGCTCGGTCTCCTCGTCGGCGACGCGCTCGTCGCGCAGCGAAAGCGTGAGGCCCTTGTTCAGGAAGGCCATCTCCTGGAGCCGGCGCGAGATGGTCTCGAAGCTGTACGTCGTGGTCTCGAAGATGGTGTCGTCGGCCCAGAACGTGATGGTGGTGCCCGTTTCGGTGGCCTCGCCGAGGTCCTCGAGCGCGCCGGGCACGGAGTTCGTGTACTCCTGCCGCCAGCTGCGGCCGCCGATCTTGATCTCCGCGAGCAGGGTGGTCGACAGCGCGTTCACCACGGAGATGCCGACGCCGTGCAGGCCGCCGGAGACGGCGTAGGAGTCGCTGTCGAACTTGCCGCCCGCGTGCAGCATGGTCATGACGACCTCGACGGTCGGCTTCTGCTCCTTGGGATGCAGCTCGACCGGGATGCCACGGCCGTCGTCGACGACGCGCACCCCGCCGTCGGCGAGGAGGGTAACCTCGACCTTGGTGGCGTGCCCGGCCATCGCTTCGTCGACCGAGTTGTCCACGACCTCCTGGACGAGGTGGTGGAGACCACGTTCGCCGGTGGAACCGATGTACATACCGGGACGCTTGCGGACCGCTTCGAGGCCTTCGAGCACGGTGATGGACGACGCGTTGTACTCGCTCTTGTTCTCGGTCACCGGCGTGTTTTCTCCTCGTCTCGCCCGAGCGGGCACTCGCTCACCAATAGTCTACTTGCCCGCGCCCGCAGACATGCGGCTAGGACACCCCTGATTTCGTCACAGGCGGACGAAATCGATCCTGGGCGACTTCTGTCGTGACGAAGGGCTGCGAAGCAGCTTCTCGGCGCGCTCACCCTGTAGCCGCCTTCGCGCGCTAGCCGAACCGGCCGAAGTCAGCCGTACGTGTCACGCGGGCCGCGCCCGGCGACCCGTCGCGGGCCCTTCTTCCAGCTGGGCGCCGTCGGCCCCTGTATCCGCATCCGCTTGACCACGCCGTGCCCGACACCGGCCGCGATCTTCTTCAGCAACTGGCCCTGGAGCAGGCGCAACTGGGTCGCCCACGCGGTGGAACTGGCCCGGACGGTGAGCTCGCCGTCCTTCAGCGCGACGGGCTGGGCGTGCTCGGCGACCTCCTCGCCGACCAGCTGGGTCCACTGACCGAAGACCCGGCCGTTCGCCAGGCTGGTGTTCCAGCCCCGGTCGACCGACAGCCTCGACACGATCCGGCCGAGGGGCTGCGGGTCGCGCGCGTCGGCGCCGGGACCGGACCAGCGACGACGTCGCGGGCTCTGGCCACCGGTGCCGCCGGTCACCTTGCCGCGGCGCATCCCGGGCTGGGCGCCGCGCGCTTTCGCCTTGGCCCTGGCCGCTTCGAGCGCGACCTTCGCCAGGTCACGGCCGGAAAGGCCGTCGGTGTTCTCCGGAAGCGGACTGTCTTTCACGTTCGGCCCAGTGGCAGCGTCACGCTCGGTACGGGAAGTGACTCGCTCAGCCGGGTGACCACCCTCCCGAGGATGTCAAGCCGCTGATCAGGCCGATTGGTCACGCGGGGCGATAACCCATTCCCGGTGTTATCCACACTGTCCACAGGTTTGTCCCCAGATCGGTGGGTAACCGGTGTGGCGCCGGTCACCCCGCGTGGCCGGTTCGGGCGGGAGCCGCGCGACTCAGCCACGCTTGACCTCACCATCTGCCACGACAAACCGGTGTCCGGCCAGTTCGGCCGGTACGTCCTCGTCCACGGCGGCGGTCACCAGCACCTGTTCGGCGCTGGCCGCCACCTCCGCGAGCCGGGCCCGGCGACGCCGGTCCAGCTCGGCGAACACATCATCCAGCAGGAGCACCGGTTCCCCGGCTTCGCCACGCAGAAGCTCGTAGCTTCCCAGACGCAGCGCGAGCGCGAACGACCAGGACTCGCCGTGGCTCGCGTACCCCTTCGCGGGGGCATCGCCGAGAACGAGGTCGAGCTCGTCACGGTGCGGCCCGACCAGGCTGATCCCGCGTTCGAGCTCGGCCTTCCGCACCCCGCCCAGCGCCTCGACCAGCGCGTCCTTGAGCACCGCCGCCTCCGCGCGCTGCTCACCGGGCACGCCGTAGCCCGCGGGCAGCGCGTCGCCGAGGCTCGACCGGTACGTCATCTCCGCCGGGCGCGAGTCCGGGGCCACCCCCAGATAGGCGGCGGCCACGTACGGCGCCAGGTCCGCGACGAGGTTCAGCCGCGCGGCCAGCAGTTCCGCGCCCGCGACGGCGAGATGGTCGTCCCACACTTCGAGAGTCGACAGCGCGTACGGGTCTTCGCGGCCCGTACGTCGCTTTCCTGCCGTCTTGAGCAGGGCGTTTCGCTGCTTCAGCACCTTCTCGTAGTCGGCACGGACCCCGGCGTAACGCGGCGCGCGCAGCACGAGGAGCTCGTCGAGGAACCGGCGGCGCTCGCCGGGGTCGCCACGGACCAGCGCCAGGTCCTCCGGGGAGAACAGCACTGTCCGCAGTATGCCCAGCACGTCACGCGGCTTGCCGACGTTGCCGCGGTTGATCCGGGCCCGGTTGGCGCGGCCGGCCGTGATCTCCAGCTCGACCGTCAGCTCGCGGTCTTCGTTGACCACCGCGACCCGGACGAGCGCGCGTTCGCACCCGTGCCGGATCAGCGGCGCGTCGGTCGCGACCCGGTGTGAACCCAGCGTCGCGACGTAACCGATCGCTTCGAGCAGGTTGGTCTTGCCCCGGCCGTTCTGCCCGACCAGCACGGTCGGGCCCGGTTCCAGGGCAAGGTCGGCCTGCGGCCAGGACCGGAAGTCGGTGACCTGGAGATGTCGCAGATACACGGTGTCTCGGCGAGCGCGGCTGCTAGCTGCCGGCCTTCTTCACCGCGTGGCCGCCGAACTGGTTGCGCAGCGCCGCGACGGCACGCATCGCCGACGAATGCTCCTGGCGGGAGGCGAACCTGGCGAACAGCGCGGCCGAGATGACCGGCGCGGGCACGGCGTTGTTGATCGCCTCTTCGAGCGTCCACCGGCCCTCGCCCGAGTCCTCGACGTAACCCTCGAGGTCGTCGAGCTCCGGGTCCTCGTCGAGCGCGCGCACCAGGAGGTCGAGCAGCCAGGACCGGACGACGGTGCCGCGCTGCCAGCCCTTGATCACGGCGGGCACGTTCTCGACGACCTTCGCGGCTTCCATCAGCTCGAAACCCTCGGCGAACGCCTGCATCATGCCGTATTCGATGCCGTTGTGGATCATCTTCGCGTAGTGGCCCGAACCGACCGAGCCCGCGTGTGAGAAGCCTTCCTCGCGCGGGCCTTCCGGGCGCAGCGCGTCGAAGATCGGCATCGCGCGCTCGACGTCGGCGGGCGTGCCGCCTGCCATCAGGCCGTAGCCGTTCTCCTTGCCCCACACGCCACCGGACACGCCACAGTCGACGTAGCCGATCTTCTTCGTGGCGAGCAGCTCGGCGTTCAGCTTGTCGTCGGTGTACTTCGAGTTTCCACCGTCGATGACCAGGTCGCCCTCGGCGAGCAGTTCACCGAGCTCGATGATCGTCTGCCGCGTCGGGTCGCCGGCGGGCACCATCACCCAGACGACGCGCGGGGCGTCCAGTTTGGACACCAGGTCGGCGAGCGACGCGGAGTCGGTCACCTCGGGATTGCGGTCGTAGCCGACCACCTCGTGCCCGGCGGTCCGCAGCCGTTCACGCATGTTGAAACCCATCTTGCCGAGGCCGATCAGTCCCAGCTGAGCCATGGAAACCCCTTAAGTCACAACGAATACGGGAGGTCGATGCGGCGGATCAGCCCGGCAGGCGGACCGGCATCAACAGGTACAGGTAGCCCGGCACGACGTTGCCCTGCTCGTCCGCGGGCTTGATCAGCGCGGGGCGGTTCGGGGTGGTGAACGTCAGTTCCGCGCGGTCGGCGTGCAACGCGCCGAGGCCGTCGACGAGGTAACCCGGGTTGAACGCGATGGTCACCGGCTCGCCCTCGTAGTCGACCTGGATCTCTTCCTCGGCACTGCCTTCGTCGTCCCCGCCCGCGGACAGCCGCAGCGAGTTGTCGGCGAACTCGAGCCGGACCTGGGTGCCGCGTTCGGCGACCAGCGACACGCGCTTGATCGCGTCGGCGAGCGCGGACACCTGGATGACCGCGCGGGAGGTGTGCTGCGCCGGGAGCAGCTGCCGGTACGGCGGGAACTCCGCGTCGAGCAGCCTTGTCGTGGTGTAGCGCCCAGAGCCGGAAAGGCCGAGGAGCCCTTCACCGCTGGCGAGCGCGAGCCGGACAGTCGCCCCGCTGGCGCCGAGAGTCTTCGCGGCTTCGGCGAGCGTGCGCGCGGGCACGAGGACCGCGGCGTCGGCAAGGCCCTCTGTCGGCTCCCAGGTGAACTCGCGCATCGCGAGCCGGAACCGGTCGGTGGCGACGAGGGTCAGCGACGAGCCGGAGATCTCCAGCCGCATGCCGGTCAGCATCGGCAGCGTGTCGTCCTTGCCCGCCGCGACCACGACCTGCGTGACGGCCTGGCCGAACGCGTCGCCGGTGAGCTCGCCGGCGAAGGCGGGCTGGGACGGCAGCTGCGGGTAGTCCTCGACGGGCATGGTCGGCAGGCTGAACCGCGCGCTGCCGCAGGTGATGGTGGCGCGGGAGCCGTCGACCGAGATCTCGACCGGCTGCGCGGGAAGTGCCTTGGTGATGTCGGCCAGCAGACGGCCAGAGACGAGCAGGCGCCCGCCGTCCGCGATCGTCGCCGGGACGCCCACGGTCGCGGAGACCTCATAGTCGAAACCGGACACCGTCAACGCGTCGCTCGTCCCGTCGGATCCCGCATCGAGCAGGACACCGCCCAGCACCGGGACCGGTGGCCGCGACGGCAGGCTTCTCGCCACCCACGCGACAGCGTCGGCGAGCCCGTCACGCTCGACGCGGATCTTCATGCGCGCATCCTTTCGGCAACCGAGCCCGTTACGGCTCGAAAGACCAGCAAGGACACCGAGTCGCCAGGTGGAGCGCGACGGCCGGTGAACTCGCCGGTGTGGTCCGGCCTGACGCCGGGTTCGGCGGGAGGCCTGGTGCAGTCACCCACGTTAGGCCGTGACCGGGTGCGCCGTCACCTTGGCCTCCCGTTCGAGATGTCGACAAGCCGACACGTTTGCCCGGCTATCCCCAGATTTCGCCGCCGCCTGTTTTTGTTTTGTTTTTCTTCTAGAGAGATTTAAGAAAAGCAGTAGTAATAGGGGCTGTGGGTTGTGTGGACAAGCCCTGTTTTCCCAGCTCCTGCCCGGTGCGGGGGTGTGGAGTTTCCCTGGGATGGATCGGTGGATGGTTCGGGCTCGCTGTGGACAGCTTCGGCCGCACCCCGAGTCATCCACATTCGAGGCGGGTTGTCCCCATGGTTATCCCCAGCCGAACGCCGGTTTGTACCCAGCCTCGGTGCGTCCCGGGAGCGGTCCGTGTCGCCCTGAAGAGTGAGGGACGGGCGCTGTGCAAGGAATGTTGACAGCCTGTGGAATCCCTGTGGGCAACACTGTGGACATCGTTGTGGATGCCCTGTGGGTGGATTGTGGAGCAAAACCTGTTCTGGCTGTTCCCGGATCCGCCGACCCTGTGGGGCAACTACCCACAGCATGGGGAAACTTCCTTGTGTACAAACAAATTTGACGAGTTTTTGCGACGTTCGCGATGACACACGCGGCGAAGCGGCGAAGCCCCCTTACGCGTGCGAAGGAGCGTCGCTGCTACGCATCCCCTTGCGGCACAACGGATTCGACACCGTGTATGGCCTCCTACGGGCACAGAGGCGCCGAAACGCAGTGAGCCCCCGGCCGCGTCGGCCGGGGGCTCACTGGAGGAGGGAGGCTGTTTTACTACTGCCGCGCCCGCTGCTTGATCCGCGAGGTCAGTTCCTGCACCTGGTCGTAGATCCGGCGGCGCTCGGCCATTTCCTTCCGGATCTTCTTGTCCGCGTGCATGACGGTCGTGTGGTCGCGGCCGCCGAACGTCTGCCCGATCTTCGGCAGCGACATGTCGGTCAGCTCCCGGCAGAGGTACATCGCGATCTGCCGGGAAGTGGCGAGCGCCTTCGTCTTGCCGGGCCCGCAGAGGTCGTCGAGCGTCACGTCGAAGAACTCGGAGATGACGCCCATGATCGTGGGCGCGGTGATCTCCGGCGCGTGCGAGTCGGGGATGAGGTCGCGCAGCACGACCTCGGCGAGCCCGACGTCGACCGCCTGCTGGTTCAGCGAGGCGAACGCGGTGACGCGGATCAGCGCGCCTTCGAGCTCCCGGATGTTCGCCTCGACCCGCGACGCGATGAACTCCAGCACGTCGCCGGGCACGGCCAGCCTGTCCTGCGCGGCCTTCTTGCGCAAAATCGCGATCCGGGTCTCGAGCTCGGGCGGCTGGATGTCGGTGATCAGGCCCCACTCGAACCGCGTGCGCAGCCGGTCTTCCAGCGTCTCCAGCCGCTTGGGCGGCCGGTCGGAGGAGACCACGATCTGCTTGTTCGCGTTGTGCAGCGTGTTGAAGGTGTGGAAGAACTCCTCCTGAGTACCTTCCTTGCCCTCCAGGAACTGGATGTCGTCCACGAGCAGGATGTCGATGTCGCGGTACCGGCGCTGGAAGGCGACCTTGCGGTCGTCTCGCAGGGAGTTGATGAAGTCGTTGGTGAACTCTTCGGTCGAGACGTAGCGCACGCGCATGCCGGGGAACAGCCGCTGGGCGTAGTGCCCGACCGCGTGCAGCAGGTGCGTCTTGCCGAGGCCGGACTCGCCCCAGATGAACAGCGGGTTGTACGCACGGGCGGGCGCCTCGGCGACCGCGACCGCGGCGGCGTGGGCGAACCGGTTGGACGCGCCGATGACGAAGGTGTCGAAGGTGTACTTCTCGTTCAGTTTCGTCTTGGACGTCTGCGGCTGCGCGGGCGCGGTGTAGGGCTGACCGGCGATCGGCCGCCCGGAGAACTTCGGCCAGATCTCGTTGGCGGCGGCGAGGGCCTCGCCCTCTTCGTCCACCTCTTCTTCGCTGTCGTCGTTGTCGATCGCACTGTTGTCGACATAGTGATTGTTGACGGGGGCCTTCGCCTGCTTCGGCGGCCTCGGCTTCGGCGGCTCGGGACGGGGCCTGCGCACCGGCTGCACCATGTCGTCTTCGTCGACGGGCATGGGCGGGGTCTCCGAAGCGGGACCGCCGTGGTCCTCCGCGTTGTCGGAGGACGTCACGTAGCGGGGCATGGGCGAAGGGACGGCTTCGGTGCTGTCGACCTTCACCGCGAGGGAGACGACGCGACCGAGACGACGCGAGAGCGCTTCGGTGATCGCGCCGCGCAGTGCTCGCTCGATGGCTTCCTTCGCGAAGTCGCTGGGCGCGGCAAGCAGCGCTGTCCCGTCAAGGAGGCCGATGGGCCGGGTGACGCGCATCCAGGCACGTTGCTGCGGGGACAGGGTGCCGTCGGACAGTTCGCGGACCACCTGCTCCCAGATGACGCCAAGGTTGTGCTGGTGCTCGGACACCTGCCTGACTCCCCTCCCCTCGCAAGCGTGTGCGGCTGCTTCACCTCGGCACGCTCGGCCAAATCACTCGATCGAGCTGCTTCCAGGAGGTTCGCCCGCTCACCCGCACAGCAAATATCCACATAGTTGTCCACAGCTGTGCACTAATGTACGGCGACCCGCGGCCACGCCACCTGCGGGTTCGACGTAGGTCTGCGTAGGTCTGTGGGTGCCTCCACACCCCGCGGCGTCCGCCGCCGCGCACCTCGACCGGTGACTTGCAGAACAGGCACGCTAACAAGCCCTGTCCGCTGCCACAAGACGTCCTGGGCAGCAAGCATTTCACGGTGTACGGCGTGTTGCCATTCGGTGCCGCGGCGTGCTCTGCGGGTAGCCTGACCGGTGGTCGCGGACGGTGATCAAGGGGGCCCCTGCCGAAGCCCCGGCGAAGGTGCGTACCCTCGTAAGGTCTCCCGTATGCAGCGGGTGCGTTTCGCGTGCCCACGTTGTCGTCGCTCGACGTGACGAGGCCACACGTTGGTAGGAGACACCAGAGACCGCCGTGCTGCTGCACGACACGCCAGAGGACGGCCCGAAAACCGTTCGAAAAGGCCGAGACACAGGAGAAGTTAGCCGTGAGCAAGGGTAAGCGCACTTTCCAGCCGAACAACCGCCGACGCGCGCGGACCCACGGGTTCCGGCTGCGCATGCGGACCCGTGCCGGCCGTGGCATCTTGGCGGCCCGCCGTCGTAAGGGCCGCGAGACACTGTCGGCCTGATCCGGCCGTCGTCGAGGCGCGCCGTGTTACCGGCTGCCGCTCGTTTGCGGCGTAGTGAGGATTTCCGTGTCGTGATGCGGCGCGGGACCAGGGCCGGTAAGCGCCGCCTCGTCGTCCATGCGTTGACCACGGACCCGCCCGGGGCTGCTCTGACAGCCCGGGCGGGTTTTGTGGTGAGCAAGGCCGTCGGCAACTCGGTGGTCCGCCACCGCGTCAGCCGTCAGTTGCGTCATCTCGTTTCGGCGAGACTCGGAACACTGCCGCCCGGTAGCTCGTTGGTCGTACGGGCACTACCTCCGGCCGCCACCGCGACCAGCGCGGAACTCGGCTCGGATCTCGACGCTTCGCTGCGCCGCCTCGGCCTGCTGCCGACGGCTCACCGGGCCGAGGGCGATGGTGCCCTCCGGCAGCCAGCACGTCCCGGCGACGTGTCCCTCGACCACGGATCAGCGGTGTGAACGGCATGCGAGCCACCACGGAGGACCCCGAGGGCGACGCCCGTCCCGGGCCCGTCGCGTGGGTGTTGCTGCTGCCGATCAAGTTCTATCGCAAGGCGATCTCCCCCTTCTTCCCGCCGGCGTGCCGGTTCTACCCGAGCTGCAGCGCCTACGCGGTCGAAGCCCTGACCCGGCACGGCGCCGCTCGAGGTCTGTACCTCGCGACCCGCCGGCTGCTGCGGTGCGGCCCCTGGACCATGCCCGGCCGTGACCCGGTGCCCGAGACCTTCTCGTGGCGCGCCCAGCGACCTGGTACATCAACCGAGGAGTAGTTCAGTGCTCGACTTCATCTACTACCCCGTGTCCTTCATCTTGTGGTGTTGGCACAAGGTCTTCGGGTTGGTCTTCGGCGAGGCCAGTGCCCTCTCCTGGATCCTCGGCATCATCTTCCTGACGTTCACCGTCCGCGGCATCATGTTCAAGCCGATGGTGAACCAGATGCGGTCCATGCGGAAGATGCAGGACTTCGCACCTGAGATGAAGAAGGTGCAGAAGAAGTACGCCAACGACAAGCAGCGCCAGGCCGCGGAGATGCAGAAGCTCCAGAAGGAGCACGGCGTCAACCCGCTCGGCAGCTGCCTGCCGATGCTGCTGCAGATCCCGGTCTTCATCGGCCTGAACTGGGTCCTCCGCGCGTTCACGCACAAGCCGGCCGGCGGCGGGCCCAAGACCGAGAATTACTTTTTCGGGCAGCACGACGTCGATTCGTACGTCAACGCGAAGCTGTTCGGCGTCAACCTCGGCGAAGCGATCCACAACAGCGTCGGCCTCGTCGGCGGCACCGGTGAAGGCGGCTGGCACTGGAACGTCGCCCCGGTCGCCATCCCGCTGATGATCGTCGCGGGTATCGCGACCCACCTGACCGCGCGTCACTCGGTCGCCCGCCAGAACGCGGCGTCGGCCACCCCCCAGACCGCGATGATGAACAAGCTGACCTTGTACGTCTTCCCGCTCGGTGTCCTCGTCTTCGGTGCGCTGTTCCCGCTCGGCCTCCTCTTCTACTGGTTGGCCAACAACGGCTGGACCCTGATGCAGCAGCGCTTCGTCTACACGAAGATCGACAAGGAAGAAGAGGCCAAGAAGGCGGAGGCCATCGAGAAGCGCAACGCGCTCGGCCCGAAGCCCGGTCAGAAGCCGGCTGCCGGACAGAAGCCCGCGGTGGGTCAGAAGCCGGTCCAGCAGAAGCGGAACCAGAACGGCCAGCAGAAGAAGGTCGCCAAGGCGGGTTCGCCGCACGGCTTCGCCCAATCGACGGGCATCCCCAAGACTAACGGCAAGACAGCCGACACAGCCGAAGCGACGGCACAGACCACCTCGAACGAGACGCAGGCGAGCTCGTCCGAGAACGGCACGGGAACTCCCGGCCTCATCACTGACTCGACGAAGAAGTCGGGCCGGAAGCGTCGCTGACGCGGATCCGGTTCGGAGAGGAGACGAATGATGTCGGAGACGGTCGACACGATCGACGCCGATCAGGACGAAACCGCCGCGGAGCCCGAAGCCGCGGAAGAGACCACCGACCGCCGGTCCGGGGGCGTCGGTGACGACGTCCTCGTGCAGGAGGGCGACATCGCGGGTGACTACCTGGAGCGCCTGCTGGACCTGCTCGACTACGACGGCGACATCGATCTGGATGTCGAAGCGGGCCGCGCCATCGTCAGCATCGACGGCGGCGAGGACCTGGAGAAGCTCGTGGGCACCCGCGGCACCGTCCTCGAGGCGCTGCAGGAGCTGACCCGGCTCGCCGTGCAGCAGGAGACCGGCTCCCGCAGCCGCCTCATGCTGGACATCGCGGGTTGGCGATCCGACCGTCGCGAGGAGCTTCGCGAGCTCGGCAAGTCGACCGCGGAGACGGTCGTGTCGACGGGCGAGCGAGTGCGGCTGCAGCCGATGAGCCCGTTCGAGCGCAAGGTCGTGCACGACGCGGTCGCAGCGGTCGACGGCGTGAAGAGCGAGAGCGAGGGCGAGGACCCCAAGCGTCGCGTGGTGGTTTTCCCGGAGTCTTGAGGTTTGGGTTTGCGAGCGGCCCGTCGGTAACCCGGCGGGCCGCTTTTTTTGTGTTTCACGTGAAACTTGGGTGGGGCGCGGGTTTTTGGTCGGGCCCAAAGGCACGGTTAGAAGCCTGTGTTTTTTGGCCAGCGCGCTCACAAACTCGCGCCGCCAGGTCGCCCCGACCCCCAGCGCACGCGCGGGTTTTGCTTGTAGGGGGGCGACCTACCGTCGCGAGTTGGGAGGGCCTGGCGGCCCTGAAAGAGGGCGCGCGGCGTGAAGTCTCCACTCGCAAAGCTCGCGGAGACCCTGTGGTCCCGGCAAACAGCGGTGGCCGGGTTTTGGTGGTGCGTGTCGGGGGCGAGTCTGGATGAACCGGTGACAAGCGCGACCAAGTCTGGGCGGTTCCACCCACCGTAAAGTCTGGAGTCCGAGGCCAGGCGCGCTCAAGTCTTGGAGGTCACGTGACAAACGCGACCAAGTCTGGGCGGTTCCGCCCACTGTGAAGTCTTGGGGTCCAAGGCCGGGCGCGCCCGAGTCTTGGAGGCCACGTGACGGGCATGGCTGAGTCTGTGCGGCTCCAGGCGCAGTGAAGTCTTGGGGCCCAAGGCCGGGCGCGCCCAAGTCTTGGAGGCCACGACGACGCTTGGCCACGCCAGTCACCCGAGCGCGAGACTTGCACCGCACTCTTACGACAAGAGCCAGCCACCGCTGTGGTCCGGGACCACAGGGTCTCCCCGAGCTCTGCGAGGGGAGACTTCACCGCCGCGCGCCCTCTTTCAGGGCCGCCAGGCCCTCCCAACTCGCGACGGTAGGTCGCCCCCCTTCAAGACAAAGCCGCACTTACGCTGGAGGCCGGGGCGGCCTGGCGGCGCGAGTTTGTGAGCGCGCTGGCCAAAAAACACAGGCTCCTAACCGTGCCTTTGGACTCAACCACCAACCCGCGCCGCGCACGGCTCGCCGTGCGCGCGAGTCCACAAACACACTCGCCATGGGACAATCGGCAGAGCTCCGTTTCACGTGAAACAGGGTCGGATGAGGAGTGGGTAGTGAGCTTGGACGGCGTCGGCACCTCGGTGCGAACCGCAGCGGCGGAGGTGTTCGGGGACCGGTTGGAGCTGGCCGCGCGGTTCGTCGAGCTGTTGGAAGTGCATGGAGTCGAGCGCGGCTTGATTGGCCCACGCGAGGTCGATCGGCTCTGGGAGCGACACGTGCTCAACTCGGCGGTGATCGGCGAGCGGATTCCGCAGGGAGCCCGGGTGATCGATGTAGGGTCCGGTGCGGGCCTGCCAGGTGTACCGCTGGCGATCAGCCGACCGGACCTCGATATCGTTCTGGTCGAACCGATGGCTCGCCGGATCGACTGGCTGGCCGAAGTCGCCGAGAAGCTGGAACTCCCCATCACCGTCGTCCGTGGGCGCGCGGAGGAGCGGCAAGTGCGTGAGCAACTGGGTGAAGCAGATGTGGTCACCGCTCGCGCTGTCGCCCCGCTCGCCAAGCTTGCGGGCTGGTGCCTCCCGCTGGTGTGTGCCGAAGGCGTGCTGGTCGCTCTCAAGGGAGCGAGCGCGAGCGAGGAGATCGAACGTGACCGTGTCGCCGTCCGCCGGGCAGGTGGCGGCGAGCCGGAGATTTTCGAGTGCGGCAAGGCTGTACTCGAAGTGCCCAGCACGGTCGTGGTGATCCACCGTCTGCCTCCGAAGCAGCCCAAGTCGCGAGGCAAGCGGAGTTAAGCGCACTAGTCAGAGCCGCCGAGTTTCACGTGAAACAACGTCCACGGGAACGACGCGGTGCGAAGGCCAACGAGTCGTCTACATAGAGGAGGTGTCTGGACCGGTGAATCCGCCGCAGTCAGACTCCGCTAGCACCGGCCACGAGTTGGGCTGGACGCCGATCGCCGAAGAAGCCGTCCGAGCCGCCCGTGTACTGCACCCCGAAGCCAACAAACTCCCCCGCCCGACGCATCGCCGGGTGATGACCGTCGCCAACCAGAAGGGCGGCGTCGGCAAGACCACCAGCACAGTCAACCTCGCCGCGGCCCTCGCCGTGCACGGACTCAAGACCCTGGTGATCGACCTCGACCCCCAGGGCAACGCCAGCACCGCGCTCAACATCGAGCACCGGTCCGGCACTCCCTCCATCTATGAGGTGCTGATCGGCGAGGTCACGCTCGCCGAAGCGGCGGCCGTCAGCGAGCAGTCGCCGAACCTCTTCTGCGTGCCCGCCACCATCGACCTCGCCGGTGCGGAGATCGAGCTGGTCTCGATGGCGTCCCGGGAGTCGCGGCTCAAGGAGGCGCTCTCCACCGAGGTGCTGGACGAGATCGGCGTCGACTACGTCCTCATCGACTGCCCGCCCTCCCTGGGCCTCCTGACGGTCAACGCGATGGTGGCGGCCCAGGAGGTCCTCATCCCGATCCAGTGCGAGTACTACGCACTGGAGGGGCTGGGACAGCTCCTGAGCAACATCGAGCTCGTCCAGGCGCACCTGAACCGCGAGCTGGAGGTCTCCACCATCCTGCTCACGATGTACGACGGCCGCACCAAACTGGCCGACCAGGTGACGCAGGAGGTCCGCAACCACTTCAAGGACACGGTCCTGAAGACCGTCATCCCGCGCAGCGTGAAGGTCTCCGAGGCACCTGGATACGGGCAGACGGTGCTCGCTTACGATCCTGGTTCCCGGGGCGCGATGAGCTACATCGACGCCGCGAGGGAGATCGCCGAGCGCGGCGCGGTGGACCAGGAGAGGAACGGGACGGCATGACCGAACGCAGAGGAGGGCTGGGGCGCGGGCTCGCGGCGCTGATCCCCACCGGACCGGCGACGCCCGTCCCCGCTCCCCCGTCCTCCTCCGCCGAGGCTTCGGCCGCGGCGGCCGCGGGTTCGCGGGACGACAAGGGCTGGTTCGCCGCCAACGGCGCGGCGACCTCCCACGTCGGCGAGGTCGCCGGAGCGGTCTATCGCGAAGTCCCGATCAGCGCGATCAAGCCGAACCCGAAGCAGCCGCGGCAGGTGTTCGACGAGGAGGCGCTCTCCGAGCTGGAGCACTCGATCCGCGAGTTCGGGCTCATGCAGCCCATCGTGGTTCGTGAGCTGCCGGGCGAGGAGTACGAGCTCGTCATGGGTGAGCGGCGCCTCCGGGCGTCGCAGCAGGCCGAGCTGGAGAAGATTCCGGCGATCGTCCGGCAGACCGCCGACGAGGCGATGCTGCGCGACGCGCTCCTGGAGAACATCCACCGCGTTCAGCTGAACCCGCTCGAAGAGGCGGCCGCGTACCAGCAGCTGCTCGACGAGTTCGCGGTCACGCACGAGGAGCTGGCGAGCCGGATCGGCCGTAGCCGTCCGGCCATCACCAACACGATCCGGCTGCTGAAACTCCCGCTCCCCGTTCAGCGAAGGGTCGCCGCGGGCGTGCTTTCGGCCGGGCACGCGCGAGCGCTGCTGTCGCTGGAAGACGCGAACAGTCAGGAAGAACTGGCCGCGCGGATCGTCGCGGAGGGCATGTCCGTCCGGGCGACCGAGGAAGCCGTCACGCTCAAACGGAGCGAGAAGCCGGCCAAGCCGAAGGCCGTGCCGCGCAAGCCGATCCAGGCGCCGGGCTTGCAGGACCTCGCCAACCGGCTCTCGGACACCTTCGACACCCGGGTGAAAGTCGACCTCGGCCGCCGCAAGGGGCGGATCGTGTTCGAATTCGGGTCGGTGGACGATCTTGAACGCATCGTTTCACTCATCGATTCGAATACGACAAATCCGGCATCGAAAACCGATGAAGGATGACACCAGGTCGTTTCGTCACGGTGATGATTGCTCACCGATGACGAAACGACACGGGGTGTAGCGGGATTTGTGGTCAGCTCGCGCGGGTGATCGCGCGGGCCACGAGCCCGGCGAAGACCGAGCCGAGCGAGGCGCCGGAGGCTTCGAACGCCATCGGCACGGTTGAGGTCTCGGTCAGTCCGGGCGAGACGTTCACTTCGAGGAACTGGATCGTCCCGTCGGCACACACGACAGCGTCGGTGCGGGAGATGTCGCGGAGCCCGAGCTGCCGGTGCGCCGCGACCGCCAGTTCGCCGACCGCCTTCGCGGCGTCGTCGGAGATCCGGGCCGGGGTGAAGAAGTCGGTGAGCCCGGCGGTGTAGCGCGCGGTGTAGTCGTACACGCCGCTCTCCGGCACGATCTCGACCGCGGCCAGTGCCTCGGGTCCGTCGACGGTCTCGATGACCGTCACGGCCACCTCGACGCCGTCCACGAACCGTTCCGCGAGGACAGTGTCCCCGTAGGCGAAACAGCCGACCATCGCCGCGGGCAGTTCAGCCGCCTCGCGGACCACCTGGGTGCCGAGCGCGGAGCCGCCCTGGTCGGGCTTGAGGATCAGCGGGAGGCCCAGCTTCTCGACCATCGCGTCGAGCACCGGCTGTGCGCCGAGCTCGCGGAAGGTGCTGTGCGGCAGCACGACCCACTTCGGGGTGGCGAAGCCCGCCTTGGCGACCAGCGCCTTGGCCGTGGGCTTGTCCCACGCGCGGCGGCAGCCCTGCGAGCTGGTGCCGACGTACGGCACGTCCAGCATCTCCAGCACCGTCTGCACCGAGCCGTTCTCGCCCTCGCCGCCATGGAGAGCGACGACGACCGCGTCGGGCCGTTGAGTGCGAAGCCGCTCCAGCAGCCCTGCGTCGGTGTCCCACTCCTCGACTGTCAGGCCTTCGCCCCGCAGCGCCGTCGAAAGCCGTCGCCCGGAGCGGAGGGAGACATCGCGTTCATGGGACAGGCCGCCGGCGAGCACGGCCACGGTGCGGTCAGCCACCGAGGAACTCCTTCAGTCTATTGTGGACAGTTCGCTCGATCAGAGCGTGTCCGGAGCGGGGTTTTGCGGCCCCGAGATCGAGCGCGTGCTCACGCTACCGAAGGTGCGGCCCAAGTCCATTTCGGACTCCAGAACGGCGGCGAGCCGCCGGACGCCCTCACGGATGCGCTCTGGCGTCGGGTAGCAGTAGGACAGCCGCATCTGGCGGCTGCCGAACCCGTCCGCGTAGAAGCCGGTGCCCGAGGCATAAGCCACGCGTGCCGTGACCGCGCGGGGCAGCATCGCTTTGGTGTCCACGCCTTCCGGCACGGTCATCCAGACGTAGAACCCGCCGTCGGGATGCGTCCAGCTACAGCCGGGGGGCATGTGCTGCTCCAGCGCGGACAGCATCGCGTCGCGGCGCTCGCGGTAGATCTCCTGGAACTTCTTGATCTGGCCCTTCCAGTCGTGCGTCGAGAGGTAGCGCGACACGATCAGCTGGTTGAGGGTCGGCGGGCACAGCGTGGCCGACTCCGCCGAGAGCACGAGCTTCTCGCGCACGGCGTGCGGCGCGAGCACCCAGCCGACGCGCAGGCCCGAGGCGAAGGTCTTCGAGAACGAGCCGAGGTAGACGACGTTGTCCGGGTCGAGCGAGCGCAGCGCCGGGTAGATCTGGCCGTTGAAGCCGAGTAACCCGTACGGGTTGTCCTCGACCACGAGCACGTTGTGCTGACGGCAGATCTCCAGGATCTCGGCGCGCCGCTCCACGGCCAGCGTCACACCGGCGGGATTGTGGAAGTTCGGGATGGTGTAAAGGAACTTGACCCGCTGGCCGGTCTTCTCGGCCTGCCGGAGCGCCTCGCGCAGGCCCTCGGGCACCAGGCCCTGGTCATCCATCGCGACATGGACGACCTTCGCCTGGTACGCGGCGAAGGAGCCCAGCGCGCCGACGTACGACGGGCCTTCGGCGATGACGACGTCGCCTGGGTCGCAGAACAGCCGGGTGACCATGTCGAGGCCCATCTGGGAACCGACGGTCACCACGACGTCGTCGGGATGCGCCTTGATGCCCTCGAGCGCCATGATCTCGCAGATCTGGTCACGCAGAGCGGGCACGCCGTGCGCGGAGCCGTACTGAAGCGCGACCAGGCCGTCCTCGGCGATGATCTCGGCGACCTGCGTGGACAGCGAGTCCAGCGGCAGGGCGGCGAGGTTCGGCATGCCCCCGGCGAGTGAAACCACCTCGGGCCTGCTGGCCACCGCGAACAACGCTCGGATCTCGGAGGCGGTCATGCCCGCGGTGCGCGCGGCGTACCGGTCCAGATGCGGGTCGAGGTTCTGGCGGCCGGTCTGGGGCCTGCTGGGGCGGTTCTCGGTCATCGGAGGCCTTCACGCGGGGCTCGGGTGGACACGATCTCTACCGGCTGGTAGATCCATCGAGTGTAACCACGGACCACTGTGGGGTCCCCGACCTTTCGGTGCTCGTCACATCCGCCTATCCTCGAAACGGTTGGGGTGGACAGGTCCAGGGAGGTCTCGGGTGTCGCGTCGCGTCGTGGGCGTCACACTGGACAACCTCGAGCATCTGCCCAAGGCCTGCCGCCGGTGCGTGTACTGGGAGCTCGCGCCGCACCTCAAGGCGCAGGCCGAGGAGTACGGCGCCACCGAGGTCGAGAAGGAGGCCTGGGTCTCCAGCGTGCTGCTGGAGTGGGGCTCCTGCGGCCGCATCGCCTACAGCGACAGCCTGCCGGTCGGTTTCGTGCTCTACGCCCCGCCGAACGCGGTCCCCCGCTCCCTCGCCTTCCCGACGTCCCCGCCGAGCGCGGACGCGGTGCTGCTGACGGCCTTCCAGGTGCTCTCGGAGTTCCAGGGCGGCGGGCTGGGCCGGATGCTGGTGCAGGCGGTGGCGAAGGACCTCACCAAGCGCGGGGTCCGGGCGATCGAGGCGTTCGGCGACGCGAAGCCCGAGGAGACCGACCCCGACGGCGGGCACAGCTGCGTGCTCCCCGCGGCGTTCCTGCAGGGCGTCGGCTTCAAGACCGTCCGTCCGCACCCGAAGTGGCCGCGGCTGCGGCTGGAACTGCGGTCGGGGATTTCCTGGAAGGAAGACGTCGAGGCGGCGCTCGAGCGCCTGCTCACCCAGGTGAGTATCACCACCGCCGAGCCCAGTCTGGGCCGCGCGTAACAGAGAGCTCCTAGCACAAAGAAACACCCCGCGCGACCGTTGTCGCCCGGGGTGTGCACAGCTGTGGAAGAAGGCCCGAGTTATCCACAGATTGCTGATGAGCGCGGTGGACAACCTGTGGATGGATAGACTGGACCTGGGGACGCCCCCCGGGAAGGGCGGGGGCTGCTCTTGGTCTGGTTCGGGGGTTTTTACTCTGCTTTCGCCAGCTCGTGGGCGAGGACGTCGGCGAAGGTGAAGGTGCCGGTCGGCTGGTCGCCCTCGCCGAGGAGGTAGAGGCGCTTGACCGCGATCAGGATGCCTTCCGCGACGACGTCGCGGAAGGCCGCGTCCGAGAGGCGGCGGTTGTCGTCCGGGTTGGTCAGGTAGCCGATCTCGACGCGGACGGCGGGGCAGCGGGTGCGGGTGAAGATGTCCCACGTCTTGTAGTGCGTGCGGCAGTCGAGCAGGCCGGTGCGGGCCGCGACCTCGCGCTGGATGAAGCCGGCCAGCAGCTCGCCGACGGTCGAGGTGGTGCCGTTGCCGGTGCCGAAGTGGAAGCTCGCGACACCCTGCGCCCGCGTCGACGGGTTGCCGTCGTTGTGCAGGGACAGGAACAGGTCGGCGCCCGCTTCGTTGGCGAACAGCGCGCGCTCGCCCTCGGTGGGGCTGTGGTTGGGGCCACGGGAGATCAGGGCCTCCATGCCGGTGGCCTTCATCCGGCCTTCGAGCCGCCGGGCCAGGTCCCAGGAGATGTCCGCCTCACGCAGGCCGCCGGCGACCACGCCCAGGTCGTCACCGCCGTGCCCGGGGTCGATCACGATGCGCTTGCCGCGCAGCCGCGGGCCCGCCTTCCGGACCTGCTCCTGCTCGCGCAGGAACACCGGGCGGCCGCCGCGGGCGCGGGGGGACAGCTGACGCAGCTGGCGGATGGTCTCCGGGCCGCACATGCCGTCCACGACCATGCCCATGTCACGCTGGAAGTTCCGCAGAGCCGCCTCGGTCTGCGCGCCGAAGCCACCGTCCGGGCGGCCGGCGTTGTAACCGAGCTCGGTCAGTCGCTCCTGCAGCGCGAACACGTCGTCACCGTGCATCGGCGACGAGATCATGTTCGACAGCAGACGGCTGCCCAAGTGGAAGCTCGCACCCCGCAGCGATCGATATGTGGCAGGACCCACCACGCCGTCGGTCGTCAGCCCACGACGCTGCTGGAAGGCGCGAACGGCCTGCTCCACGGCGACGTCGAAGGTGCCGAAGCCGTCAGCTTCGCTCACCGGGGGAAGCAGCTCCATGGTCGCAAGGGCGGACCTGATCTCGGCGACGTCCGGACCTGCGTCACCGCGGCGGAGTACCCGCATGCACTCCTCGCTCTTCCTTGGGCATCGGGCGAAAGCCGATGCGGATGAAACCCTGGCTGAAAATCAACTCTGGCCGATATCGAACGCTGTCTGATAAGGACTCAGGACATCCATTGTGCCCTGCGAACTCTGGGTGAGCACGCAGGCCCGGTCGGTGCGTCAAGGCCCCGATCGTGGCCCCCGGGATTTCCCCCGGGTCACGCAGGATCTCCGAGTATGCGCCCACGTTCCCCCGAAAGGCGAAACCCGGGCCCCGCGTGTGGGATACACACGGGACCCGGGCTCAGTGGCTGCTCAGCGGCGGCCAGGCGATCTTGCTCGCCGAGGACGTCGGTTCAGAGCACGTCGGAGAGGTCGGAGAGCAGTGCCGCCTTCGGCTTGGCGCCGACGATCGTCTTGACCGGCTTGCCGCCCTGGAACAGGATCAGCGTCGGGATCGACATCACCTGGTAGTCACGCGCCGTGTTCGGGTTCTCGTCGATGTCGAGCTTCGCGACGGTGATCTTCTCGCCGTTCTCACCCGCGATCTCCTCGAGCACCGGGGCGACCATCTTGCACGGGCCGCACCAGGTGGCCCAGAAGTCGACCAGGACCGGCTTTTCGCTGGTCAGGACATCGTCGACGAAGCTGGAATCGGTCACCTTGACGGTGTTGGTCATGTTTTCTCCTCTGGGTGAGCGCTGAAGGGGCTGCGAGTCTGGGCCTGCGGTCAGCGAGTGGACACGCCGTAGCCGCCGCCGACCAGCTCAGCGGCTTCGTGGGCGTTTTCGGCGCCGGTGTTCTCGGCGAGCCAGCGTTCCGCGTCGATCGCGGCGGCGCAGCCGGAACCGGCGGCGGTGATGGCCTGGCGGTAGGTGTGGTCGACCAGGTCACCGGCCGCGAACACGCCGGGGACGTCGGTGTAGGACGTGCGGCCCTGGGTGACGACGTAGCCGTCCTCGTCGAGGTCGACCTGACCGCGCACCAGTTCGCTGCGCGGGTCGTGCCCGATGGCGACGAAGAACCCGGTGACGTCGAGCGAGGACTCCTCGCCGCTCACGGTGTCCTTCAGCTTCAGGCCCTCGACCTTGCCCTCGCCGACGACGCCGGTGATCTCCGAGTTGAGTTTCCACTGGATCTTCTCGTTCGCGCGGGCGCGTTCGAGCATGATCTTCGACGCCCGGAACTCGTCCCGGCGGTGCACCACCGTCACCGACTTCGCGAATTTGGTGAGGAACGTCGCCTCTTCCATCGCGGAGTCGCCGCCACCGGCGACGACGATGTCGTGGTCGCGGAAGAAGAAGCCGTCGCAGGTCGCACACGACGACACCCCACGCCCGAGCAGCTCCTGCTCACCGGGCACATTGAGGTACCGCGCGGCCGCGCCCATCGACAGGATGACCGCACGGGCGGCGTAGCGGACACCGTTGGCGACGACGTACTTGACGTCCCCGGCCAGCTCCAGCGCCTCGACGTCCTCGGAGCGCAACTCCGCGCCGAACCGCTCCGCCTGCTTGCGCATCTCCTCCATCAGGTCCGGGCCCTGGATCCCGTCCCGGAAACCGGGGAAGTTCTCGACCTCCGTGGTGGTCATCAGGGCACCGCCGAACTGGGTGCCCTCGAACACCAGCGGTTCGAGTTGCGCGCGTGCCGCGTAAACGGCAGCGGTGTATCCGGCAGGACCCGATCCCACGATGATCAAGTTCCTGATTTCCTCGGCAGCCACCGGTGACCTCCGCTCGTAGTGCCCGTGTATCAGGCTCAACACGATCGTAGGTGCCGGTGTTCCCGCCGGTGACGCCCACTACTCGTCACCCAGCTACTCGCGGCCTGCGTGCGTCCGCGATCGCGTCGCCGATGCGTCCGTTTCGGCTATTTCTTCCCGACGACCTTGTCGAAGAGCTTCGAAGGATTGCCCGGTCCGCAGTCGGCGCCGAACGCGACGACGCGGTACTGGGCCAGCTTGCCGGTGGTGAAGGTGACCAGCACCCCGGCCTTGCCGTTGACGTTCACCGGCTGGATGCCCTCCGGGCGCACCGCGGGGTCGAGCCCGTTGGCGGCGAGGCAGGCGTCGAGCCGCTGCTCGTTCCCGAGCGGGCCGAAGTCACGAATCCCGAGGCTCTTCCCGGCCAGCGCGTCGGCTCCGGCGCCGTCGCCGCCCACGGAAGGGCCCACCGGCGGCGGACCTCCCGGCTGCGCCACGCTGCTGCCCTGACCGGCCGTCTGCGAGGCGGGCACGATGATCGCGACGGCCGCGATCGCCGCGGCGGCCACGGTCAGCAGCCCGGCGCCCCAGCCGAGGCGCTTGTTCCGCTTCTTCCTGGCCGCCTCCATGCTCACCACTGGGGCGAGCTGCGGAGCCTCCGGCCGCAGGCCGGCCAGCGCGGCGTCGAGCCGGGCGGCGAACTCGGCGGGCATCGGCTCGACCGGGGCGAGCGCGAGGCCCGCCAGATCGGAGCGGGTCGAGTCGAGTGCTCCGAGGATCGCCATCGCGTCCGGGTCGGTCCGCACCAGCGGCCACAGCTCGGCCGCCTCGTGCTCCTGGAGCACCCCGGCGTGCAGGTCGGCGAGCACGTCGACTGACCAGGGCGGACCGACGGTCTCACCCAGTCCCAGACTCTCGTCTGTCATCGTCCCTCCCCGTTACCCGGCGTGCCCTGCGGCCGCCTGGCACCCCGGTGCACGTCCGGGGTAGCGCGTTCACGTTTGCTTTCGTGAGTTGGGACGCCTCCAATCGCATCGGGGTTCCGGAGATGTCCGAGAACCTTCGCGAGCTTCGCGCGGCCGCGCGCGCAGCGGCTCTTCACCGTGCCCTCCGCGATGTTCAGCATCTTCGCCGTCTCCGCGACCGAATAGCCCTCGACGTCGACGAGCACGATCGGGGCGCGCTGGTCCTCGGGGAGCTGGTCCAGTGCCGCCTTGATGACCAGGTTGGTCTCGCGGTCGGACATCGAGTCGCGCGGCGAGGCCGGTTCGTTGAACCCGGTCTCCGGCAACGGGACGGTCGGGCGGGCCTGGCGGCGGCGGATCCGGTCGAGGCAGGCGTTCACCACGATGCGGTGCAGCCATGTCGTGACCTGCGATTCCGCCCGGAAGTTGCCCGCCGCGCGGAACGCCGAGATAAAGGCGTCCTGCAGCGCGTCGGCGGCCTCTTCCGGATCGCGGACGGTGCGCAGCGCAACCGCCCACATGCGGTCTCGATGTCGCCGGACCAGTTCGCTGAACGCCTGCGGGTCACCGGCGGCATGAGCCGCGATGAGGTCCGCATCCGTGGGAGCCGCTGCCGTCACCTGTGAGAGCCTACTGACGGCGTGAAGTCCGCGTAATCGGCGTCAGGCGGCGGGCAGGAAGGCCAGCTCGCCGATCTCCGAAACGAATTTCCCGGTGTCGCCACCACCCAGCTGGGTGATCCAGATGAGGAAGTACTGACCCTGCTGGGGCGACGAAAGCGCGATGGTGGTTTCGCCGCTGCTCAGGTCGCCGGTGCCGACCACCTTGGTCGAGTCGAGGTCAGGGTCCTTGCTGTCGGCCGTGCGGATCTCGACCTTGGTGCCGGGGCTGTTCGCGGTGATCTTCACCTGGCTGAGGGTGATCGCGTCCTTGAAGTTCACGATCAGGCCGACGCCGGACTTCAGCGCGGGCAGCTGCTGCTGGTACTGGTCGGTCCGCCACACCGTGCCAGGGTCGCCGTCGATCGTGTTCTTGACACGGCTGGGGTAGTCGCCCTTGCCGTCCGGGTTGTAGATGTTCACCGAATCGGGGGTCGCCGCCTGGCCGGTGCTCGCCGGCGGCGGCGCGGGGTTCGAGCTGGGCGGCTGTGCGGGCGGCTGCGCGGGCGCGGACGTCTCGGACGGCGCCGCGACGTTGATGGCCGGGCCGCTCGCCTTCGAATCGCCCTGGAACGCGTTGATCAGCATCAGCCCGCCCCAGGCCAGGATGACCACCGTCGCGACCACCAGCACGGTGACGCCCAGCGCCAGCTTGCGGCGGCGGGCGACGTCCTTGACCGGCTTCTTCGTGGTCCAGATCGTGCCGTCTTCCTCCGGCTGGGCGTCGGGCCCGCCGACCTGCTGGATCAGCTGGGTGCGCTCCTCGGCCTCGGCGGCCTGGTCGAGCACTCGCAGGATCGCCGACGAGGTCCGGATGCCGCCGTGACCACCGTCCTCGATCGTGCGGACGGCGAGCGAGGACAGCTCCACCGGCACCGTGGGCACCAGCGACCTCGGCGGGACGACCCGGCCGGCGGGCGTCAACGGCGCGCCCGGGATGGCGGGCGGGCCGCCTGGCAGCGCCCAGCGGCCGGTGAGCAGCAGGTAGAGGACCGCGCCGAGCGCCTTGACGTCGTCACGCAGGGTCGCTTCGGGGAGCGGGCCGGGGAAGGCGAGCTTCAACGCGCCGTCCGTGGTGAGCCGGAGCCGCTGCGGGTGGTCGAGACCGAGCACGAGACCGTTCTGATGGGCCTGCTCGACGGCCTCCGCAAGCGCTTGCACCATGCGGGCGGCCGCGGCGGGCGCCACCGGGCGCTGGGCCACGAGGTCGACCAGGTCACTGCCCTTGGTCCATTCGGCGACCACGACCCCGAGCAGTCCTTCGCTCGAGGTGACGCCGCTGCCGAGGCTGAGCACGTCGAGCACGCGGGCCACGCCGCCGTGCCCGAACTTGGCCGCGTGCGCGGCCCGCTCCAGCGTCCGGCGGGCGAGCCGGGCGGACTCGGCGTCCGCCGGGTCACCGACCAGCAGGGTCAGCGCCACGTCCCGCTTCAGCTGCCCATCGCGGGCACGCCAAAGGTGCGCGGCGGCCCGTTCGTCCACCCCGAATTGCGCGAGCAGGCGGTATCGGCCATCGCCGACCACCCGGCCGGGGGCCAGCGAGCCTCCTTGGGCCCTTATGCCCACGTCGCTCGCGCCCCCTGCCTGTTCGCTCCGTCTCGTATCCACCGCACTCTCCCGCGTAGCTCCCCGTACAGAGGATACCCAGCATACGACGCGTGAACGGGAGTCATCCGTACGTGAATCGTTATCCGCGCTTGATCAAGCGGCTGAGCCTGGCCGTGGCGGGCTTCAGTTCCTCGACCTTCAGCGCCATGAGCACGCCGAACGAAACAACGATGCCGACCCCTCCTTGCAGGAAAAGCTTCACCCAGGACTGCAGTCGCAGCCCGAACGACGCGGGGACGATCAGCCCGACGAGGTACGCCGCGCCGGCGCCGAGAACGCTCGCCACGACCGTGAAGAGGATCACCCCGAGCACCCGTTTGCTCCGAAGGTTACCGAGAGTGACCCACAGCCAGACCTGACCGAGCATCGCACCGACCACGAACGTCAGCGCGTTCACCATCATCGCGCCCAGCACGATGTGGTCCGGGTCGAGCAGCACCGGGCACAGGTAGAGCAGCGGAACCTTGACCACGGTCATCACGATCATGATCAGCACCGGGGTCCGCGCGTCCTTCATCGCGTAGAACACGCGCATCTGGAGCATCACCAGTGCGTACGGCAGCAGGGCGAACGCCGAGATGGCCAGCGCGTCGCCCAGTCGGGAGGCGGCGTCGGTCGAGCCCTTGCCGATGGTGAACAGCGCGATCCCGATCGAGCCGCCGACGATCGTCATCACCGCGGAGATCGGCACGAGCATCACCGTGGAGATCCGCGAGGCGTAGGACAGGTCGCCGATCAGCTTGGTGTGGTCGCCGTCGGCGGCCGCCCGGCTCATCCGCGGCATGATCGCGGTCAGCAGTGAGACGCCGATCACCCCGTACGGGAGCTGAAAGAGCAGCCAGGCGTTGCTGTACGCCGTCACCCCGCCGGGGGTGCCGCTGGTCAGGACGCGGGTGTTGATCGTGTAGCCGACCTGGCTGACCGCGACGTAGCCGACCGTCCACAGCGCCAGGCCGCCGAACTCCTTCATCCGCTTGTCGATGCCCCAGCGCCACTTGAACTTGAACCCCGAGCGCAGCAGCGGCGGGACCAGGAGCACGGCCTGCGCCACGATGCCGCCCGTCACGCCGACGCCCAGCGTCAGCAGCTTGACGTCGCCCATCGACACCGGGTTCGTCTGGATGTCCCCCGGCATGACCCACACCACCAGGATGGTGAAGATGACGACCAGGTTGTTGATCACCGGCGCCCACGCCGTCGGCCCGAAGATCTGCTTGGCGTTCAGGATCGCCGAGAGCAGCGCGAACACGCCGTAGAAGAAGATCTGCGGCAGGAGCAGGTAGGCGAACGCGGTGGTCAGCTCGGGACTCGCCCGGCCGGACGAGTCGACGTAGAGAGAGGTGAACCACGGCGCGGCGAGCACCGCGATGATCGTGCCGACGACCAGCAGCGTGATGGCGACCGTCATCAGCCGCTGGGTGTAGGCCTCGCCGCCGTCGGGATCGTCCTGTGACCGCACGAGCAGCGGTACCACCAGGCTGGCCAGCACACCGCCCATCAGCAGCTCGAAGATGATGTTCGGCAGCGTGTTGGCGACGTTGAACGAGTCGTTGGCCACGCCCGCGCCGATCGCCGCGACGAGCAGCAGCTTCCAGAGGAACCCGGTGACGCGGCTGATCAGCGACGCGATCGCCATCCGGCCGCTGGCCTTCGCCAGCGAAGGGGCTTTCGCGATAGCCGCTTGTTCGGCTGTCGAGCCCGGCCTCGGCCGGACCAGTGGCCCGTCCGTGATCCGGGGCATCACCTGCGTCGCGAGCGCGTCGTACGGCCGCAGCGAGTCAGGATCGGCCGTTGGCCAGCGCGCGCCCAGCGGTACGCCGGGGGTGCGCGGGATGAAGCGGGTCGCGTCCGGCTCGCGCCGGGGGGCGTCTTCCCACGGCCGCACCGGCGGCGGGGTCCGGGGTCCGGCCGGGGGCCGCGGCGGCTGCTGCTGGGGCAGCGGCCGCGAGGGTTGGGGCAGCGGCGGTTTCCGGGCGGGTTTCTGGCCGGTGCCGGGCAACGGCTGGCGCCTGGTCGGCGCGGGTCCCCCGCCGGGGGGAGGCACGACCGGCGCGCCGCGGCCGTTCACCGGCGGTGGCGGGGCGGGCGCGAGCCGCCGGGTCTGCTCTGCCCTGGACGGGATCCGCTGGGGCCGCGCGTCCGGTGGCGGCGCCTGGCGCGGCCGCTCGCCGCGGACCGGCGGAAGCGGTGGCTGCGGCGGTGGCTGGCGGCGTTCTCCCTGGTCCGGGCGCTCGGCGCGGGGCGGGCGCTGGGGCCCGTCGTCCCGGTCAGAGCGCCTGGGCGGGGGGCTATCTTCACGACGAGGACGACCCGCACGCTCGGGTGATGAGCCCGGCTCTTTGTTCAACGCGTGCCCAATCCTCAGTGCTCGGTCTGGAGTGCCTCAGCGCTTCGCCGCTGGGACACCGGTCGACCCAGGGTAATCGGCGACGGCCGAAAACACTCAAACCCCGGCGTGCTCGGTCTCCTTCGCGAGCTTGCTCGCCTTGCTTTCCTTCACCCGGCGATAGATGCGGCGGGCGGACAGCAGCAGCAGCGCGGCGCCCGCGACCACGGTGACGATGATCGTGATGGCCCCGTACTCGGTGGAGGTCAGCTCGAATCGGGTGGCCGACCCCAGTTTCGTCCCCGCCGGGGTGCTCAGCGACACGTCGACGCTGAACCGGCCCGCACGCAGGGCCTCGACCGGGATGTACAGGTTCAGCGCGCCGTTGGCCGGGAAGGGCCTGTCACTCACGGTCTCCGGCCGCAGCCCGGCGTTGTTGCCCAGCGCGATCCGCACGGTGATCCCGACCGGCAGCCCGTTGGTGACGTGCACCGGCAGCGGTGACGCGCCCGAGGCCAGCGCGATGGTCTGTCTCGGCTGGTCGATGGTCACCTGGCCGCGCAGGGCGTCGAGCTCGGCCTGGGCGTTCGCGGTGGCCGTGTCCGCGCCGGCGACGCCCCGCCACGCCGTGGAGGAGGCCCGCAGGAGCCCGGTCCGGACCGGGCCGATCAGGTCGGCGGGCTGCACCCTGGTCCCGACGTCGACGGTCATCGCCGAGGTGAGCCCGGCGGCGTCCCTGTCGATGGCGGACATCGCGTTGAGCACGTCCGCGCTGGTGGTGGCGGTGAGCTCGCCGATGCTGTCGTTGGCCGAGGCGGTGCCCGCCGGATCCTTGTCCAGCAGCTGCGGCAGCCCGGTCGCGGTCACCAGACCGGCGTCCAGGTAGTCGCGCAGCCGCTGCACGAAGTTGGTGAGCTCGACCTGAGGGATGTCCCACCGCCGGGGCGGGGCGACCAGGAACTGGCCGCGTTGCTGCGGGGTGGCCGTCCCACCCAGCCCGGCGCGGAAGGCGAGCGCGGCCAGGCCGTTCTCGGTGGCTATCTGCGGCAGTGCTGTAGAAGTAGTTGTAGAAGTGGCTGCAGAAGCGACAGTCGTCCCGGACAGCGCGCTGGAGATCAGCGAGTCGATCGGCTGGGCCCGCAGGCCGGAGTCGGCGAGGGTGACCGCGCCGGTCACCGGTGACGAGGTCTGGAGCTTGCCGGAGTCGGTGAGCACCGTCTTCACACCCGCCTTGGCGAGCGCGGCCTGTGCCTGGGCGTCGAGCGTGCCGTCGGGCCAGAGGACACCTTCGCGTGGCTGGACGCCGAGCAGCTTCTGGATGACGGCCGGGCCGCCGAGCGCCTCGCCGACCAGCGCGGTGTCGGGGGTGCCCCCGGCGCGGACCTTGGTCAGCGCCGTCAGATCGGCGTCGGCGAACGGCATGGTGACCGTGCAGTGCCCGGCGACGAGCGCCTTCAGCCCGGCCAGCCAGTCCTTGGCGACTCCGACGCCCTTGCCCTGGACCGGCCCGCTCCCGGTGCGCACCTGGTAGCCGCGGGTCATCGCGTCGACGGTCTGGATCAGGTCCGGGTCGATCGCGAAGCACAGCGCCGTCGACAGCCTGGAGTCGTCCTGAGCCGTCCTGGCGGCGGTGAGCAGCGAATACAGCCGCCCGCCCTGGCTGAGTGCGTCGGCGAGCCGGTCGTCGTCCATGGTCATCGCGCCGCCGAACGGGGCCGAGGTGACGTGCGGCACGCTGTCGGTGAACGGCCACAGCAGGCTCAGCCCGGCGGGTTTCGGCGGGGACGACGGCTTCGGCTTGCCGGGCGCGCCGAGCACCGGCAGCAGCATGCTGACCGCGCCCAGCCGAGCCTGTCCACTGAACTCCGGCGTGCCGTTGACATTGACGAGCAGCGGGTACACCCCGGGCTTGGTCAGCTGCAGCGTGCGCAGGCCACCGCCGACGACCGGGACGGTGACGAGCAGCGGCGCGCTCTGCCCCGGCTCGAGGGTGTCGGACAGCGGCTGGAAACCGGACCGGGAGACGTCGTTGAACGGGTTGCCGGCCAGCGCGTCGGTGAACTGGCGCTCGGTGGCCTCCCGCTCCCCGACCTGCAGCTGGACCTGCAGCTTGCTGATCCGGCGGTCGCCGATGTTGGTGACCTTGCCGGAGACGGTCAGCGTGGTCGAGTTCGAGTCGATCAGGCGCGGGTTCACCTGGTCGAGGTCCAGCCGCAGCCGGGGCGGCTCCTGGGCGGGCTGGAGCGGGTTGGGCTGGGCCTGCACCTGCGCGGCCACCCCAGACAGGGCGGGCACGCACAGGAACAGGATGGCTAGAACTCCGGCGGCGAACCGCTTCACTCAGGTGCTCCCTCGGCGGCGCGCTGTTCTCGGTCGAAGAGTTCCTTGGCCTTGCGGACGAGCCTGCGTTCGTCCGAGTAGGCGAGCGTGGTCTCCAGCTCGGTCACCGGCACCCAGGCCACCTCGGTGACCTCGATGTCCTCGTCCGACAGTTCGCCGCCGGTGGCTTCGAGCAGGAAGTGGTGCACGGTCTTGTGGACGCGGCGGCGTTCGGCCACGAACCAGTAGTCGATGGTGCCCAGTGGCTGCAGCACTCGCGCGGAGATGCCGGTTTCCTCCCGCACCTCGCGCATGGCCGTCTGTTCCACCGTTTCACCGTCCTCGATGTGGCCCTTGGGCAGCGACCACAGCAGTTTGCCGTGCCGGTCGAGCCTGCCGATCAGAGCCGCATTCTGCCGGTCGGCGTCCATCACCAGGCCACCGGCCGAGGTCTCGTCGACGGTGTTCAGCCGTCGCCCGCGCTGGCGCCTCCGCCGGCGACCCGGCTTCGACGCGCCGGTGCGGCCGGCTGATCCAGACATGCTGCGATGCTAGAGCAAACGGCCGCACGGGTACGCTGGCTCTCCGTGTCCGTGTTGATCGGTGTTCGTAGTAAGTGCACCTCCATCGTGGTGGGATTTCCGTGAACGACCTGATGGCCCAGCAGAGTGCGGTGACGGAACTGATGCGCATGTCCCCGCTGGCGGAGGAACTCGCAGCCCGTTTCGCCCAGGCTGGGCACAGCCTGTACCTGGTCGGCGGCAGCGTCCGTGACGCGCTGCTCGGCCGGACTTCGAACGACCTCGACTTCACCACCGACGCCCGGCCGGACCGGGTGCTGCAGATCGTCAGCGACTGGGGCGACGCGATCTGGGACGTCGGGATCGCCTTCGGCACGGTCGGTGTCACGAAGAAGGGCCTCACGCTCGAGATCACCACGTTCCGCGCGGACAGCTACGACGGCGTCGGCCGCAACCCCGAGGTCACCTTCGGGGAGAGCATCGAAGGCGATTTGCTGCGGCGTGACTTCTCGGTCAACGCGATGGCGGTCGACCTGTCGACGAAGGCGTTCATCGACCCGCACGACGGGCTGCACGCGCTGCGCGCCAAGGTGCTCGACACGCCCGCGACCCCGCAGGAGTCCTTCGCCGACGATCCGTTGCGCATGCTGCGGGCCGCGCGGTTCGCCGCGCAGCTCGGGTTCGTCGCCGCGCCGCGCGTGGTCGAGGCGATGACGTCGATGGCGCCGGAGATCCAGCGGATCACCGCCGAGCGGGTGCAGGCGGAGCTGTCGAAGCTACTGCTCGCGCCCGACCCGCGGCCGGGTCTCGAGCTGCTCGTGGACACCGGGCTCGGCGAGCAGGTGCTCCCCGAGGTGCCCGGCATGCGGCTGGCGATCGATGAGCACCACCAGCACAAGGACGTCTACGAGCACTCGCTGACCGTGCTCGCCCAGGCGATCGACCTGGAGACCAGCCACGAGCCGCAGTCGGGGCCGGATCTGATCCTGCGGCTGGCCGCGCTGCTGCACGACATCGGCAAGCCCGCGACGCGGGAGTTCCAGCCCGGCGGCGGCGTGAGCTTCCACCACCACGAGGTGGTCGGCGCGAAGATGGTCCGCAAACGTTTGCGGTCGCTCAAGTTCTCGAAGCAGATCGTCGACGACGTCTCCCAGCTCGTGTTCCTCCACCTGCGGTTTCACGGCTATGGCAAGGGCGAGTGGACCGATTCCGCCGTCCGCCGCTACGTCACCGACGCCAGCGACCTGCTGCCCCGGCTGCACAAGCTCGTCCGGGCGGACTGCACCACACGCAACAAGCGCAAGGCGGCCGCGCTCCAGGCGACCTACGACGATCTCGAGTCCCGGATCGCCCTGATCGCCGAGCAGGAGGACCTCGCGCGCGTCCGGCCGGATCTCGACGGCAACGAGATCATGAAGCTGCTCGGGCTCAAGCCGGGGCCGGACGTCGGCCGGGCGTGGAAGTTCCTCAAGGAGCTGCGGCTCGACCGCGGGCCGCTGGAGCACGACGTCGCCGTCGGCGAGCTCAAGCAGTGGGCTGTCGAGCAGGGACTCACCCCACCGGCCTAACCCGACACTCGGTGAGAGCCCCGAAGGATGCTCGCCGCGGCGACCTCGATGTCCGTGATGAGTCGTTGCCAGCTGGACAACTTGACGATCGGACCGTCATGGTCGAGTCGTTCCAAAAGCTGTCGTCTTTGCTGATTGAAGCGCTGGGCTTCGCGTTCGCGGCGCCTGCCAGTGGAGGCCGAAGCCGCTAAAAGGGCACATTTCAGGAGGTCTTTGGGGTCGGCGAGCTTCTCAATCTCATGAAGCTTGGGCAGGTGAAGGGGGTGTCGTGCCCGTGGGTTGCCGGCGACCTGCCTGATGCTCGACTCGTCGAGTAAGAGCCAGGCTTCGGTCATCCGGATCGGCACGATCGGACAGCAGAGAACCTGGGCTGATGCTTGCGCGACCGCTTCAGCGATCTCGCGTCGTCTTTTGTCGCTTACCGACGTTGTCGGCATCGCGGTGAACTACCACCAAATCGACCTGTTGCTGCATCAGCCGGACGCCGGCGGCGACTCGAGACTTGACGTCTTTGGGCACTCTGGGCAGCTGGGCAAAGGGTGGCGAGGTCAGCCGGAGATCCATTCCGCGAGCCCGGAACAGCTCCTCCACGATCCTGGCCAAGGGTTCGTCCGAAGTGCCTTCGGCGACGAACAAGCCCTTCACAACGTTGGTCATCAGCCGACCAAATCCAACGGCAGCTTGTTCTGGACCCCCGCGGGTGAAGCGATATACACCACTAGATCCGCGTTGGTGGCCGTTATTTCGGAATTTTTCCCCCGCCAGGTGCCGACCATGGGTAGCAGCGACAAAGCGCGAGTAGTCGCGCCATCGGGTGAAGTCTGCAATCGGCTGTCAGCTACTAAGATGTCCTCACGATCGCAGATCTGAACTACGAACGGTGAGTGCGTATTGACGATAACCTGACGGAACGGATTGTCCGCGTCGGGGGTTTCGTTCGGATCGACTGCGAGGTCGCGGACAAGATCGAGCATGGCTTCGAGATTGGCCGGATGTATGCCGTTTTCTGGCTCCTCCATGCAGATGAGACCGGTCACGGTCGGATCTTCCAGTAGAACGCACAAAGCGAGGAACCGTAACGTGCCTTCTGAAAGTGCGCGGGCAGGCAGCCGCATGCCGCCACGTTCACGGAGGAACAAGGTGAGTACTTCACGTACTTGATCTGGTTCCACGCTCAAGCTCTCGACTCCGAGGTCGCCTAGATCAGCAAGTCGTCCGGCAACTCGGGCATACACGGCATCCGGATCCGGCGCGGCACCGTTCGAAACACCGTCCTGCGCGACTCGGAAAAGCGTTGCCGCGAGATGGCGTCCGTCCGGGCCGAGCGAGCGAGGATCAGCGAAGCCGTCAGGCGTCCGGAGTGCTGAGAGCTCGAGTGCGAGCCGCCGCCAGCTCTCCATTTCTCTGCGAGCGGCGAGCACCGTCGGGTGGTCGTTGGTGGAGATCGTGCTCAAGACGGTTCTCCCCGCCCGCGCCGCTGCTCTCGGCTGTGGTTTGCCGTAGCTTCCGCCGTCGCCGTGCACGTTGACGACCAGCCCACTTTCATGCTGATCGGTCGAGAGAAAGGGCCCACCGCGACGTTGGCCCAGTACAACCGCGTCCCGGAACCTCTTCGCGCTGTGTTTGAACCGGAGGTGGCTCCCGGCGTCGCCGCGGTTGATGTGTACGAGTTTTTCCGACAGCAACGACAAGCGCCCAATGCTGGCTTCGCCATCTCGCCGGAGATAGCCGAGGCTCAACTCGTAACGAAGGAACGACGTGGTGGCCGTTGCGGGCGAGCCCAGATCGTCTTCCACCGTCGCTGGGACGATCATCTCCACCGCAAGGCTCATCACACGTTCGTGATCGCGGTAGCCGTCCCAGAAGAGGTCCCGAGGATCACCGCTGCGTCCGTCCGCTGCTCCTCGAACCTTCTGCGCCGCCTCCATGAGAGTGGCGGAAGCGAGGTGGGACAGGAAGTCGATGGCGTCGAAGACGTTCGACTTGCCGATGCCGTTCGCACCCGCGATGCAGGTGAACGGCCCGAAATCGACCCGAACATCCAGCAGGTTCTTGAACCCTTGGACTTCCAGCCTGGTGAGCATGTAGCCAAGGTTAGCGCCTCGGTGACAACCGAACCTCGCTGATCGGTGTTCACGCAACGCCCACGTCTACTTACCCAGAGTCGCGATCGTCTGCAATGAGGTCGCCGTCGGCGAGCTCAAGCAGTGGGCTGTCGAGCAGGGACTCACCCCACCGGCCTAAACCATTACAAGAACGTTAGGACTCCAGGCCGAGAAACCGCACTAAGTCCCTGGTTCCGCGCGCCGATAGCCGGAATACTCCCTCCGGGCGTGGAACCAGGTATCTAGGCGGGGAGCAGAGCCATGTCCACCGAGGCGCCCGAGAGTTCGAAGTCGCCGGGTAGCGCGAGCTTCCTGGTGACCTTGCTGCGGCGGGGCACCCCCGCGCTCGCGACGGCCACCAGTGAGCTGTCCGACGAGGTCGGCGACCCGACGCCGGTCCGCGCGCTGCGGCGGATCTCGCGGATCTCGGGCACGGTCGACACCACCCAGCGTGACGGGCTGTTACTGCGGGCCGCTCGCTACGTCGTGCTCGTGCCGCTCGCTTACCGGATCGTGTCCGTGCCGGGCGCTTTCGCCGGTTTCGTCGCCACGCATCACGGCATCGGCGCGCTGCCGACCGGCCTGGTCGCGCTGGCGGCCGTCGCGCTCAACGTCTACGGCATCTTCTGGCTGCTGCGCTCGGCCCCGTTCCGCAGCGACCGGGCGGCCCAGCTGATCGCGCTCGACCTGGTGTTCACCGTCCTGGTCCAGCTGGTGGTCGCGCTGACCGTGCCGTCGGCGGTGTTCGCCGACGCGATGGCGGTGCCAGGGAAGTACCTGCTCGGCACGGTCGCCCTGCTGACGCTGGCGCTCGGCATCCCGGCGGCGGTCGCGGTCGCGGTGGCCGCGTTCCCGGTGCGGCTGGTGGCCGACCTGGTGAACAACGGCCACGTCGGGTTCACGCAGGCGCTCGGCGTCTACCCGACCATGCTCGGCGTGCTGTTCACCGCGTCGGGGGCGCTGGTGCTGGTCGGCCTCGGCACGCGGCTCGCGCTGGCCTACGGCATCCGCAACGGGCGGCTCGCCGAACGTGCCCAGCAGCACCGCATGCTGCACGACACCGTGCTCCAGACGCTGGAAGTGATCTCGCTCGGCGGGTACCACGATCCTGCCCACCGTCTCGTCGAGGTGCAGCGGCTGGCCAGGGCGCAGGCGATGGAGTTGCGGCAGCTCATCGAGACGGCGGCTTCGGATCGGGCCGAGACGGGGTCGCGGCCGCTGGGCGAGAAGCTGGCGACCCTCGCCGCCGAGATGGCCAGGGACGGCCTGCGCGCGCAGCTGGTGATCTCCGAGCTCGACGACGACACGCTGTCCGAGGTCCGCCAGATCGCCATCCGCGACGCCGTGCGCGAGGCGCTGCGCAACACGATGAAGCACGCCGGGACGGATCAGGTGGTCGTGCGCGTCGAGGAGCGTGCGGGCGGGATCGCGGTGATCACCCGCGACCACGGGACCGGCTTCAGCCCCGAGGCGCGGCCCGCCGGATTCGGCATCAGCGAGTCCATCACCGCACGGCTTTCGGAGGTCGGCGGCACGGCGACGGTGGAATCCAACCCGGGTAAGGGGACCCGCGTGACGTTGTGGGTGCCGTTCTGAACAATCGGGGTCATGACGACAACTGACGTCCTCACCGACGCGCTGACCGCGTACCGCGAAGGGGACACCGAAGCCGCGGCCGGACACGCCGCGAAGGCGGACTCCCGCCTCGGGACCGAGCTGGCCACCTACCTGGCGGGGAACACCGGCGGACCGGTGTACGACCAGCCCGCCGCGTTCACCGCGTTCATCCGCGGCGGCGGGAACCTCGAGCTCTACCGGCGGCTCAGCGCGGAGCTGGCCAGGCGCTACGACGACACCCGGCCCGAGTCCCTGCTCGACCTCGGCTGCGGCGACGGGCTCGCGGTGGTGCCCGCGCTGGAGCTGGCCACCCACGTGCCCGCCAGGATCGACCTCGTCGAGCCCTCCACCGCGCTGCTGGACGCCGCGAGCGAGCGGCTCGACGCGCTGGACGTCGAGGTCAGCACGTTCGACGACGACGCGCAGGACTTCCTGATGATGGACGCCGCCAGCGAGTGGGCGCTGACGCAGTCGACGTTCGCGCTGCAGTCGATCCCGCCCGCGGACCGGGCCGAGGTCCTGCGGACGCTGCGGCCGCGCACCGGGACGTTGCTGCTGGCCGAGTTCGACGTCCCGGAGTACACCGAGGGCTCGCCGGAGTTCCTGCGTTCGCTCGTCACCCGGTACGAGCGCGGGATCGCCGAGTACGGCGAGCAGGCTTCGCTGGTCGCGCAGGGTTTCCTGCTGCCGGTGCTGCTCGGCCTTGTCAACGCCGTGAACGCCACCGCGGGCCGGACGAACTGGGAGCAGCCCGCGTCGGCCTGGGTCGCCGAGCTCGAGGAAGCGGGATACGCCGAGGTCGGCGTCGAGCTGCTCGCCGACTACTGGTGGTCCCCCGCCGTCCTGATCACCGCGAGCAGCTGAGCGGACTTCAGACTCGGCTCAGCGCGCCGTTCTCGACGTGCTGGGCGATGGGCCGCGGCAGCACGTAGGCCGTCGCGCCACCGGGCTGACCGCCCCACGGCGCTGCGGTCCCGGTCAGTACCCGCAGCGGGCGCTGGACGCGGTAGAGCCGCCGGTCGCGTTCACGTTCGAACGCCAGTGACGTCTCGGCGAACCGCGCGGAGGCCGTGTGCACGACGTTGCCCGTCTCGGGGCCGAACCGCTGCACCGTGCTCCCCGCGGGCAGCACGACGATCCGCTTGCCGCGGTAGAACGTCAGCGGCGGCTCGCCCCGCAGCGGCAGGATCGGCCAGTCCACCGGCGCGTCGGCGGGCTGTGCCGTCTCTTCGGGCGCACCGGCGGCCGCGCGGGCCGGATAGAGCAGCAGCGTCCCGAGCAGAAACCGCGCGGCCTCCTCCAGGTGCTCGAAGGCCACCGGCTCGTCGGTCGGCGGCCGGGATACCTCCCAGCCGTTCTCGGCCTTGCGCAACGTCCAGACGCCGTCCGCGGGCAGGGCGCCGATCCGGTACGCCGTGGGCGCGACGCCGTGCTCGGCGAGCCGCTGGTGCAGCACGGTCAGCGCGTCGGCGGCCCGGAGGTCCCTGGCGGGTTCACCCTCCCGGGCGATCCGAGACAGCACGTCCTCGTCGGGCAGGTCGCTCTCGGACCGCGCCGGGCGCGGCTTGCCGAGGATCTCCGCCTCGGCCGTCGCGCGCAGCCGATCGCTCACATACGGCGGCCGGAACCCGCTCGCGCGGATGTGCTCGACCAGCTCCGGCTCCGGCGGCACCCCGTATTTGCGCAGGTAGTGCGGCACGGCGGCGGGCCAGATCCAGCTGCCGTCGGTGTGGAAGGCGTTCGGCACGTCGGCCGGGCCGCCGGGGGTGAAGATGTCCGGCTGCGGTCCGGGCCGCGTCACCGCGACGGGTGAACGGAACAGGTAGTCGAGCACGCCACGGACCGCCTCCGGCGCCAGCGGCGGGCGGGTGAGGACGGGCCGCTCGCCCTCGTTGTGCGCGTCGACGACCTTCGCGTGCCGGAACTCGACGTCCAGCGGCAGCCCGGCCTTCGCGGCCAGCCAGGCCGGGAGGTGCTTCGAGTCGCGCGGGAAGGTCGCCAGTTCGGCGGCGTACGACCGCGGCGACGGGCGGCCGCCCTCGTTGGGGGCCAGCCGCCAGTTCGGCTCATTCTCCGCGTCGAAGTCGAAGTCGAACTGGGACGCCGAGTCGAGGGTGAACGTGCCCTGGAACCAGGTGCCCGTCCCCGGTCGGCACATCGCCGCGCGCAGGCGGACGAACAGGGCGCTGAGCTGCGGCGGAGCCGAGATCGACACGGACACCGACCCGCTGCCCTCGTCGCCGACCGAGCGGACCTCCAGCTCGGCGTAGTCGCCGACCTGGCGGAACTGGGCGCCGACGCGCTGCCAGCCCGCGGGCAGCACCCGGAGCAGGGTGCGCCCTATCCCGCGCAGCAGCGCCGACTGATCACCCGTGCCGGGCCCGGCGTCCTCTTCGGCAGGCTCCTCGGCGAAGTCGTGGCGTGCCTGCCACAGCCCTGTCACCTGCTTGGGTGACACCGAAGTGGAGAAGTCGACCAGGCCCAGCTCGGCCGCCCGCGCCGGATCCTGGCCGGTCCAGCGCAGGGTCAGCTCGGTCCCGCCGGTGTGCGGCGCGACCTGGTAGATCTCGTCGTCGTAGCGGCAGTGCGTTTGCAGGCTGAACGTCGTGCTCGCTTCGCCGTCCGGCACGACCCTGGCGGGACGGCCCTCCCACTCGCGGTCGAACCCCTCGGGCGTTTCTTCGCCCTCCAGCACGACGAGCAGCAACGTGCCGTCCTCAGTGGACCGCTGTGCGCTGTACACACTTTCGTGCCAGGCGGCGTAAAGCCCGTCCGGCCGGTCAGCGGCTTCTACCCGGTAACGCAAACCAGTTCCCTCCCCTCTCCCCCAAGCCCGGCTAATCTAGTGCGCCGGGTAACGCCGGTACCACTCGTCGTGCACGGGCGCGTCCGGCCCGAACTCGGCGAGCGCGTCGTCGGCGAGTGTCCCGATGACCTCCCGCAGTTCCAGCCGCTCCAGCAGGTCCTGGCGCAGGGCCTCCTCGCCGTACAGCGCGCCGACGAGGTTGCCGCACATCGAGCCGGTGGAGTCGCTGTCGCCGCTGTGGTTGACGGACGCGAGCAGCGCGGTGTTCGCGTCCGTGGTGGCCAGCGCGACGTACACCGCCATCGACAACGCCGTCTCGCCGATGTTCCCCTCGCCGAGCGTCTCCAGCTTCTCCGGCGTCGGCTGGCCGTCCCGCGCGAGCTTCAGCGCCTGCTCCAGCGCGACCGTCTGCTCCTCGTGCCCGGGATGTTTGACCAACTCCGCCCGTGCCGCCACGACCGCGTCGAGCAGCGGTTTCCCGTGCAGCAGCTGGTTCATGATCACCGCGAACGCGCCGGAGGACAGGAACCCGCTCGGGTGGCCGTGGGTGAGCGCCGCGCTCGCCGCGCCGACCGTGAACACCTCCGCGAGGTCGTCGGACCACAGCGCGATCGGCGCGGCCCGCATCACCCCGCCGCAGCCCTTGGAGTTGTTGACCGGCCGGTCGACGCTCGCGCGCACGCCCGTCTTGCCGTAGGCCTCCAGCTCGCTGAAGCAGGTCAGCCCCGGCGCGCGGCGGCTGAACAGCTGCCCGTGGGAGATCAGCCAGCCGTCGGGCTCTTCGGTGGTGTCCTGCGGGCCGCGGGCCCTCGGCCATGGCACGCCCTGGGTGTGGAGCCAGCGCTGATAGGCCAGCTGCAGCGACTCGGTGAGGTCGGCTGGCAGGCCGCGCCTCGCCTGCGCGTGGGCCCTGATCAGCGCTTCGACGGTGAGCAGCGTCATCTGCGTGTCGTCGGTGATCCGGCCGACGCCGCCGTAGGCCGGGATGAAGTCGGTGATCCCGGCCGGTCCGGTGAGCTCGCGGATGCGGTCGATCGAGTCGAACTCGGTCTTCGCGCCCAGCGCGTCGCCGATCGCCCCGGCCAGCAGGCTGCCACGCAACCGGGACCGCGGTTCGATCGTGGGCGCCACGTCCCGGGTGAAGTACCCGAAGGCCTCGTTCGAGACCTGGTCCAGGAGGCCGAGCGGGGTCAGCGACTTCACCCACTCGGGTGGTAAGCCGGGAACGCCGAGCCTCGCCCCGAGGAGGGCTCCGGCGAGCGCGCCCGCGATCGGCCCGGCGCGGGTGGCCAGCGTCAGCGCGCGTTCGGGGTCGTGGTCCCACCTCGTCGCGGCGAACAGCGCGCGGCCGAGCACCGACAGCGGGGTGCGGCCGTCGTCGATCCCGTCGAACCGGACGTCATCTTGGATACTGCCGTCGGCGTTCCGGTCTTGCCGCAGCGCGACGACGGACTTGGCCAGCTCGCCGACCGCCGCGAAGTCCTCGTGTTCACTCAGCCGGGTCAGGAAGTGCCACAGGGGCCGCCGCCCGTCGGCCGGGCGGAGCACCTGGCGGAACAGCCACACCAGCGCGTCCGTGGCCAGGCCGACCTCGGTGCCCGAGGCGACCGCGCCGATCATTTCGCGGACGACCTCGCGGGTGTAGCCGTCGTTGTCGACCTCGTCGGAGGGCACGCCGCCGCTCACCGCCGCGGGCAGCGCGGCCGCGAGGAGCGTGGAGAACTCGGCGGGCGCCGGGCCCGCGTCCGCGGTCGCCATGGTCAGCCAGCTGTCCGGCCGTCCGACCGTGGGCAGGGCGGCCGGGATGCCGCCGGGCGCCGGGACCGGCGGCAGGCCGCGGATCAGCGACTCGGTGTGCAGCAACAGCTGCCGCGTCAGCCCGCCGAGCGGCAGCTCGCCCGACGCGCCGGAGCCGAGCGCGTCGCCGATCGCGAAGCCGACGTACGCGCCGAGAAGCCGGTGCCAGGCGATGTCGCACTCCGCGATGCCCTGCGTCGCGAACTTGCCGAGCGTCCACGGCACGGGGTCGGCGTCGCCGTCCGGCGTCCGGTGCGTGACCAGTCCGTTCGCGAAGAGGTCGGCGGGCGGGCTCGTCCCGGTTCGCTGGTAGCAGTAACCGCGGGCGTAGGTCAGGCACTCTTCGACGCTGAGCGCGTAGCCGTTCTTCCTGGCGCGCTGCCCGGCTTCGGTGAGTCGTGCACGCAGGTTAGTGACCGTTTCGTCGCCGAATTCCGCGGCCAGCTGGGGAAAGGACACCGCCAGCTCGGCCGGGACCTCGTCGGCGGGCGCGCGTTCCCGGTCCGGGTGCGGCGCGGGTCCACTGGCCCCGGCCACGACGTTCGCGGGCAGCGACATCGCCCAGCGGCCGTCCTGGTCGATCAGCAGGCCCATTCCCGGCTTGTCCCGCAGCAGCACCCTGGGCTGGATGCGGCGCCACCCGGCCGTGTTCCCGGGCATCGCCTCCGGCGCCGTGTAGACCAGGAACCGCCGGTCCGAGGTGATCGCGGCCCCGCTCGTGTCGATCGCGAGCAGCACGTCGAGGTCCAGCAGCATCGCGACGAACCGGGTCTCGTCGAGCCAGCCCGCCTTGACGTAGCCGAGCAGTTTTCCGACGTCGTCCGCCGATTCCGGACAGCCCGCGAACCGAGGCCCCGGCCGGTACTCCGCGTTGTCGCGGTGCACACCGGTCGGCTTGCCGTGCAGCGTGCGCTGCTCCCAGCCGAGCACCGCGGCGCGCGGCACCGTCAGCTCGGGAAACGCGGCCGGGTCGAACTCGGGGTCGACGACCTCGAGCCACTCGGTCAGGCTCTCCACCGCCTGGTCCTGGGTGGGTTCGCCGCCGCCGTCGGGCACGAACACCACCGGATCGGGGAACAGGCCCCGGCCCGGATCGGTCCCGTCGAGCCAGCCGACGGAGTTGTACGTGACAGTCCAGCCGTCGGTCGCGCGGACGACGTGCTCCGCGCGGATCCGCAGCGCGGCCGTACCGCCCGCCGTCAGGTCCCCGTCCGGCGAGGTCCGCAGCCATTCCTGGGCACGGTGGACGGCTTCCTCTGCGTTCATGCTCCCCATCCTCGTGCGCACACCGGTTTCACCAGCGCGGATACCGCTGAGCCCACTCCTGGCCGAGCTGGTTCAGCGCGGACTGCCGGTCGAAGTGCCAGAAGGCGTCCGACGCGAGGTTCTCGATCAGGTACCGCAGTTCCAGCTGCTCGAGCCACTTCTGCGGCAGCCCGGGAATCCCCGTGCGGGCGCCCAGCAACGCCCCGGCGAGCGCGCCGGTCAGCGCGCTGCGGCCGGAGTGGTTCACCGCGCGCAGCAGTGCCTGCTCGGGATAGTTCTCGAACCCGGACAGCGCGGCGAACGCCCGGCCGAGCACCGGCAGCGTGCCGAGGCCGTCGCCGATCAGCTCCGGCACCCGCAGCGCGGGCAGCCCGTTCTTGCCGAAGAACGGCACGGACTCGGCGACCATGGCCTTCAGGTCCGCCCACACCGGCCCGCTCTGGCGGGGATCCGCGTCGTCGAAGATCTCCCGGCTGAGGTTCCAGACCGGGAAGCTGAACGCCTCACCGGTCAGCGCCTGCTCGAACACCGAGGTCAGATAGGTCGCGGCCACCAGCTCTACCTCACCGGGATGGGTGACCCCGGCCAGCGTCCGGACAGCTTGGCGCGAGCCGCCGCTGAGCGCGCTGCCGCTGCCGGACACGGTCATCGCCGAGGGCAGCGCGGCGACCAGCGCGTCCGGGCCGCGCATCGGCACCGAATGCGGCGAGACCGTCGCGAGCGCGTGCCACGCGTTGAGCTCGGCGTCGTCCGCGGTACGCCTGACCTGCAGTTCCGGCACCTTGACGAGCCAGCCGTCCGCGTTGTCCAGCGGGGCGCCCTGGGTGTGCAGCCAGCGTTGCAGCGCGCCACGGACCACCGAACCGAGCTGCTGCTCGGCCTCGCGGGACTCCGGCTTCTCGCGGTGCGGGCTGCGGATGACGGCTTCGGTGTAGAACAGCAGTCGCTGGGTCAGCGGCCCGATCCGGCCCGGCTGGTCGAACGCCACCGGCAGGTCGGTCACCCCGTCGGGGCCGTAGAGGTTGTGGATCTCGTCGAGCCGCAGCCGGTCGACCGCGGCGCCCATCGCTTCACCGAGCGCGAAACCGACATACGCGCCCGCGACCCGCTGCCAGCCGAACCGCGCATGCGTGTTGTCGTGCTCGAAGTACTTGCCGAAGGTGTCGAGCCGCGGGACGGGACGGCCCTCGTTGTCGTACGTGGTCGCCAGCCCGTTGGCCCGCAGGTCGTTGGGCCGGCCGGGCGACGGTTCCGGCAGGTCGAGGCGGCGCAGCCAGGACTCGCCGAGGACCGTTTTCTGGCACTCCTCCACGGTCAGCTCGAAGCCACGGCGGCGGGCCAGCTCGGCCGCGCGCAGCGGCGGCTCCACCGGTTTGGCCAGGCCCATCCTGACCGCGGTGTCGCGGGCGACGCGCTCGAGGTCCTCCTCGGCTTCCGGGCACCGGCCGTTGACGTCGACGTGCGCCTCCCGGCGCGGGAACCGCCGGGCGATTTCGGCGAGCTCGGCGCCGCTGACGTCCTCGAAGGTCGCCGGGCCGCCGTTGATCACCAGGTTGGGCGGGCTTTCGAAGCCGGCCAGCGTCGCGAGGTCGACCTTCCAGTACCCGTGCTCGCGTGAGGGCAGGTGCTTGGTCGAACTGAACACCTTGAGCTCGCCGCGGTCCTCGTTGAAGTAGAAGCGGCTGGTCTTGCCGGTCTCCAGGTCGAGCGGGACGTAGACCTCGCAGCGCAGCAGCCCGATGAGCAGCTGCTCGCGGGTCAGCCAGCCGACGCTGGCGAACAGCAGCAACGTCTCGGTCCGGTTGTCCGGCTTCGGGTAGCCGCGCCGGATCGGCCCGGAGCCGTACTCGGGGTTCTCGCGTTCCTCACCGGTCTGCACGCCGTCGGCGGCGACCTTCACCCAGCCCGCGACGGCCTGCAGCGGCACGCCCAGCTCGCCCAGCCCGGCTTTCGAGTACTCCGGGTCGACGACCTCGCGCCAGGCCTCCTGCCCGGGGTACGCCACCGGGATACTCAGCCCACCGGGATGCGGGTGGGCCTGGCGCAGCTCGCCGTCCGGTTCGCGCACGATCACCGACGGCGGCGGGAAGATCTCCTTCTCCGGGTGGCCCTCGTCGAGGTAGGCCGTGGTGTTGTAGGGCACTGACCAGCCCTCGGGAATGCGCAGGACCTTCTCGTGGTCCACCCGCACCCCCGCGCCGCCCGGTTCGGAGACGTCCGGCCCGTGCACCGCGCGCAGCCACTGGCCGACCTTGGCTACCGCTTCCGCCGATTCCACCTACTCGATCCTCTCCAGGCTGCCGTCGGACACGTGCTCGGCGATCGGTTTCGGGAGCACGTGGGCCACCGCGCCACCGGGCAGGTTCGCCCACGGGACGGTGATGCCGGTGATCACGTGGAGCGGCCGACGGAGCCGGTAGGTCCGTTCGTCGCGCTCCCTTTCCAGTGGCAGGGACGTCGTCGCGAACCGTACCCCGCCGTGATGTACCAGATTGCCGGTCTCTTCGCCGAAGCGCAGCACGACCGTACCGGCGACCAGCCTGCTGACGCGCTTGTTGCGCAGCAAGGTGAGTGGAGGCTCACCCGGCGCCGCCCGGACCGGCCAGTCGCCGAGCTCCTTCGCGGTTTCCAGCGGGGTGTCGTGCCCGGCCGTCATCCTGGCGGGATGCAGCAGCAACGCCCCGAGCAGCTGCTGGGCGGCGTCCTCGAGCCGGTCGAAGTACCGCGGCGACAGGGGCTCGCCGCCCGCGTAGGCCGCGACCTCCCAGCCGTCCGCGGTGAAGTTGAGGCACCAGGTCCCGTCGGCCCGCTCGCCGACGCGGTAGGCCTCGGGCCAGACGTCGTGCTCGCCGAGCCGCCGGACCAGCACGACCAGGATCTCCTCGTCGGTCAGCACCGGGTTCGGCGAGGTCTCCAGCTCGGCGGCGAGGTCGCCGTCGGTCTTCTTGACGTCCGCGCGGCCCGGCTTCGGCCGGGGGCGCCCGAGCAGCTCGGCCTCGGCGGTCCGGCGCATCAGGTGCTCGACGTACGGCGGCTGGAACTGGGCGGCGCGGATGTGCGCGACCAGGTCCGGCTCCGGCGGGATCCCGTATTTCCGCAGGTAGTGCGGCACGGAAGCGTGCCAGATCCAGGTCCCGTCGGTGTGATAGCTCTCGGGCACGTCCGCTTCCGGGCCCGCCGCGAAGATGTCCTCGCCGAGCCCTTCCCCGGTGAGCACGGACGGCTCGCGCTCGAGGTACTGCAGGACGAGCGTCACTTCGGCCTTGGCCAGCGGCGGCCGGTCGACCTCCGGCGGCTTGCCCTCGACGTACGAGTCGACGATCCGGGCGTGCCGGAAGACGACTCCGAGTGGCAGCTGCGCGCGCAGCCGCCACCAGTCCGGGATGTGCTCGTCGTCGCGAGGGAAGGCGGCCAGCTCGTCCGGGTACGCCGTCGAGCCCGCCCCCGGCGGCTCGGCCCAGGCGGGCTCGACGTCCGCGACGAAGTCGAAGTCGAACGTGCCCTCGGGTTCGAGGGTGAACCGTGACTGCAGCCAGGTCCCGAGGCCAGGCTCGTACATCCCGGTGCGGAGCTCGGCGAGCAACTCGGTGAGCTCCGGCGGCGTCGCGGTGTTGCGGCCGCGCAGCTCGGTGTGGTCCCCGACTTGCCGGAAGTCGACCTCGGCCTGCCGCGCCTGATCGGCGACGTTCGCCTTGACGAGCCTGCCGATCCGGATGAGCAGCGCCTGCCGGTCGTCCGCGGAAAGTGGTTGTTCCACGTGAATCATTTCGCCGGTGCCGGTCATCAGGTGCCGCCCTCCGCGCGCGGGAACCGGGGGCGGTAGTCGAAGGTCGGCGCCTGTCCGACCGCGCGGCGCGCGAACTCTTCCTCCCACAGCGTGAAGGTGCGGTTCCGCAGCTCGGCGAGCCGCGCGCGTTCCGGCGCGGTGAACGCCCGGCGCTCCTGCTTCGCCAGCTCGTGCAGCGCCTCGATGTCGTCGTAGAGCGCGAAGATCGGGCCGTCGCCGGTGAGCTGCCACGAGCGCGCCCGCTCGGTCTCGACGATGAACTCGGCCTCGTCGAGCCTGCTGATGTCCGAGCTCGAACCGGCCCGCAGGACCTCGGTGATCCGGCTGTCGTCCTGGTCGAACGCGCCCGTCTCCAGGTTGAGGAGGTGCCCGGTGAGGCCGCCGTCCGCAGTGGCGTCCACGCGGTAGGTCTTGGCGTAGTACTGGTGGAACGACGGCGTCTCGATGCTCATCGGTGCTCGCCCTCCGGCGTCGGATCTTCAGCGGCGGTGAAGACGAACGAAGGCGCGTTCCCGGCGTCCTGGCTGGCGAACTCGGCCGCCCACATCGTGAAAGTACGTTTGTGCAACGCGTTGATCAAGGCGCGTTCTTGTGGGCCGAGAGGCCTTCCTTCGGCCTGCTCCCGGAGACCTCGAACGGTCTCGTAGAGGGCGAAAATCGGCCCGCCGCCGGACAAGCAGCGCTCCCTGGCCAGCTCCGTCTCCAGGACGAAGCGCTGTTCGTCGACGGGGGTGATGTCCTGGAGCAGCGTGCTGTCCTCGTCGAACCGGCCGGTCTCCAGGTTGAGCAGATGCCCGGTGCGGCTGCCGTCGGGAGCGGTGTCGACGCGGTAGGTCTGGGCGTGGTGCTTGAAGTACTCCGGGGTCGCGCGCGGGGAGACCGACGGCACCGGGCGGCCGTCCGGGCCGATCCGCGACGGGCGCACGGCGTACCCGGTGTCCCGCTTGGGCGTGGCAGGTCGCGGGGCGGCGGGTGCGGCGTTCAGGTGCTTCACCGCGTCGACGAACTCGCTGACGCTGGACGATTCCGCCGCGGTGACCGGCCCGGCCAGCTTGGCGAGCCGGTGCTGCCTGACGTGCTCTTCGAACTCCGGCCACTCGGCGGCGAACCGGGCGCGGCGCTCGGCCATCCTCCGTTTCACCTCGTCCGGCGGGAGGTGGCGCGCGTCGTCCGGCGCGATCTCCTCGGCCCGGATGACCCACCGGCCGCGCCGGGACTCCGGGTCGACGACCAGTTCCCGGCTTTCCACCAGCAGCTGGACACCGGGCCTGGACAGCGACTCGCGCTCGCCGGGGTGCGCCGCGAACGGCGAGATGTCCTTGCCGGTCTTCGCCCGGAGGTGGATCTCGACGTCCTTGCCGACCTTCGGTGGCGTGATCGACGCGCTGGTCAGCGTCGGCTCGACGACGATCTCACCCGGTTCGTAGTGCCCGGCCGCCAGCTCGGCCGGCCGCGGTTCGCCGTGGAAGTCGATCCAGCGGACGACGTCGCCGACGTGGTCGGGGAGCTCGTTGAGCCCGGAGACGATCACCCTGGTGCCGGCGTGCGCCCGCGCGAAACCGTGGTGCCCCTCGCCCGCCCGGCTCGCCTCGTTGACCTCGTGGGCGTGCTCGCCGAGCGCGTACCGGTGGATGGCCGTCGCGCCGTCGTCGGACATCGTCTTGAGCGCGGGCTCGCCGTCACGGCGTTCCAGGGCTTCGCGGCGGATCTCGTCGTGGGTCCCGGATTCGTACTCCGCCCGGTGGGACGGGTCGAACAGGTAGTCCTCGTCGAACCGACGCGGCTGCTCCGGCCGATCGTTCAGCTTGCGGCCGAAATCGTCCTTTGTGGACACCGGAGCCGGGCTCGGGGCCGGGCGCGGCCGCGGGACCTGCGGTGACATCGGCAGCCGCGCCGGACCGCCGAACCGGGGTTCGCTCGCGTGCGGCGGCCGCCCCGGCGGGGCGGGAGGCCGGTTGCCGGGGTGCTGCGCGGGGCCGGGCGGCTGCGGCGGCCGCTGACTCGGGTGACCGCCGGGCCCGCGATGAGCCTGCGGACCGCCGGGCAGCGGTACCTGCGGCGCGCGCGGCGGCAGCCCGCCGGGCGGCGGGGGGCCGGGACGGCGCTGGTCCGGCGGCTGGGGCACGTTGCCCGGCCCGCCTTGCCATTGCGGGCCACCGGGTGGTGCCGGGGTCGAGCCCGGCTGGGGTGGGCGTCGCTGCGGGAACGGACCCGAATGCGGCGGGCGCTGCTGGGGCAAGCCGCCGGTCCTCGGGTGCTGCCGACCAGGTCCTTCGGGGGGCAGCCGCCACGGTGGGATGCCGGTGGGCGGAGTCGCCGGTGGCTGCTGACGCGGCGCCTGTGGAGGTCGCTGCTGGGGAGACTGTTGGTGAGGCTGTTGGTGGGACTGCTGGTGGGACTGCTGGTGGGACTGCTGGTGGGACTGCGGGGGTGACGCTGGGCCGGTTCGCGGCGGCTGGGCCGGGCGTTGCGCGGCGAAACCGCCTGACGGCGGCCCTGGGAGCGGGCTTTCCGCGTGCCCCGCGACCCGGGCGCCGCCCTCGGCCGAAGGTCCGGTGGGGCCGAAGCTCGGCAGCTCGGGTTCGTCGGCGGAAGCGGGAGATTCGGCCGGGGAGGAACCGGCTGAGCTCGGTGACCCGTCCAGTCGCGCGCGGTCGTCGCCGGCGGTGGTCACAGTGCCCCCGGTGTGCTCGAGATCTTTGTCCTGGTCACCCTAATGCCCTTGGCCCAACCGCATGGCCCGTTCGCCCGAACCGGGGGCATTCTTTGCCCCTGCGAATCACTGACTGTGAGCGCGGCGTCGCGCCAGCACGTACCCGGCACCGCCGAGCAGGTAGCACAACGTGGCCGCGATCAGCAGCCCCGTCGAGCGTCCGTCCGTGGGCACGACGGCCGCGGCGACCGACACCGCGGCGACCTGCGTGATGTTGAACAACGTGTCGTAGAGCGCGAAAACCCGTCCCCGTGCCTCGTCGGCGACGTCGAGCTGGACGGACGAATCGACGCAGAGCTTGATGACCTGACCTGCGCCGACGATGACGAACGAGGCCAGCAGCACGGTCGGCAGCAGCATCGGCAGGCCGAGCCCGGCCTGCGCCAGTGCGGCCAGCAGCAACGCGCCGAGCACCACCCGGCTCCGGCCGAAGGCGGTGATCAGCCGCGCGGTCAGCAGGCCCGCGACCACGATGCCCGCGCCCGCCAGCACGGCGACCTGGCCGAGTCCGGGCAGCCCGGCCCGGAACAGCCCGTGGCTGGTGAAGGTGTTGCGCATCAGCAAGACCGTCACCAGCAGTGAAGCGCCGAAGGAGGCGCGGTGCGCGAAAAGCGCGATGAATCCGGCCGTGACCCGCGGCGCGGCCAGTGCGGCCCGGCCGCCGTCGACAAGTCCTCTCGCGACGGCCACCACCGGGTTCGACGGCTCGTCCACCGCGGAAGGCCCCAGCACCCCGCGCACGAACCGGGTAGCCACCAACGCCGCCACCACCGGTCCGATCGCGGCCAGCGCCGTCGTATACCCGGACCCCACGTTGTCCGATCCGAGCACCGCCCGCAGCCCGATGGCGCACCCACCACCGACAACGGCGATCACGGACCCCACGGTGGAGCTGAACGCGTTGGCCTTGACCACCTCGGCCTCAGGCACCAGATGCGGCAACGCGGCGGACAATCCCGACCCGACGAACCGCGAAACCCCCTCAGCCAGCAACGCCAGCGAGAACAACCCCAGCCCGGACGCCCCCAGCCCGACGGCGGCGGCGGAAGCGACGATGGCCAGCCCCCGCACCAGATTGGCGAAAATCAGCACCCGCCGCCGATCCCACCGATCGAGCAGAGCCCCCGCGAACGGCCCCACCACCGAATAAGGCAGCAGCAGCGCGGCAAACCCCCCGGCAATGGCCAGCGGATCAGTAGCCCGCTCCGGATTGAACAGAACGGCCCCGGCCAACCCGGCCCGATACACCCCATCAGCCCATTGAGCAGCAAAACGAGTAAGCAGCAACCGCCGAAAACCCGGCGCCCCCACCACCTCCCAAACCCGCACTCCCCAAACCCTAGAGCCCACCCCCAACCCCCAAGCAGGGGCGCACACCACCACCCCGGGTCCACCCCGAACGCACATCACCAGACGCCCGAAGGCACGTCACCACGCTGTGTCGGCACCAAACGCACGTCACCAGACGGCCGAAGGCACGTCACCACGCTGGGTCGGCACCAAAGGCACCGTGGGGGGTCCGGGGGGCTCGGCCCCCCGGGTCAGCACAACGAGAGTGCGCAAAGGGGAAGGAGCAAAGCTCCGAACAGGAGCAGCCGACGCACTCGAGTCGCCTCACGGCGGCTATGCGCAGTGTGGCTCCAGCCGGACTGGTATTCCACAAGGGCGGTTTCTCAGTGAGCCCGGGGGACACGGAGTGCGCCGGCCACTGTGTCAAACGGGGCAGGTGGGGCTGTTGTTCCCGGACCCGAGGATTTCTCTGGTCCGGGGGTGGGATCATGGGCAGCGTGCCAGCGGACGCCGAGGTAGAGCCGGGAACACTCCTGGTCGCTGCCCCCACGATGTTCGACCCCAATTTCCGGCGGACGGTCGTGTTCGTCATCGATCACCGGGAGGAGGGCACACTCGGTGTCGTGCTGAACCGGCCGAGTGATGTGCCGGTGCACGATGTGCTGCCCAGCTGGGGTGATCACGTCGCGGAGCCGCAGTCCGTGTTCGTCGGCGGTCCGGTGGAGAAGAAGACGGCGTTGTGCTTGGCGGCGTTGCGTACCGGGGAGACGGCGGCGAGTGTGCCGGGGGTCATCGCGGTGCGGGGCCCGGTCGCGCTGGTCGACCTCGACACCGATCCGGAGATCCTGCTGCCGAAGGTGCGCGGGGTCCGGGTGTTCGCCGGGTACGCGGGCTGGGACGCCGGTCAGCTGGCCGGGGAGATCGAGCGCAACGACTGGGTCATCGTGCCCGCGCTGCCCAGTGACGTCCTCGCTTCGCCGAACCGCGATCTCTGGGGCCAGGTCCTGCGCCGTCAAGGCCTTCCGACGGCCTTACTGGCCACCCACCCCGGCGATCTCCAGCGCAACTGATCCCCGCAGGCCGCAACGCGTCGACGAGTCGTGGTGTCTCGCGCGCAAGAGACCACAAGTCGTCGACGAGTTGCGTTAACTGAAGCGCGGGTCAAGCTGTCGCGGGGTCGGTTTTCCGCAGGACGCCACAGCCTCCGGCGCCGCAGGCACAGCCCTTGCAACCGGCCGGGATCGAAGACGCGGGAGCCGGTGCCGGGACCGTCGCGGCGGCCCGGTTTCCCAGGGTTCCACCGCCGATGACCAGCGCGATCATCCCGAGCAGTCCGGCGACGGCGGCGGCGATGAGCCCGCCATCGGTCGGCATCACGAGCGCGGCCACCCCGCCGAGGACGCCGACAGCGCCACCGGCCAGTGTCGGCAGCCCGGCCACCTTGTTGCCGAGGCGGAAGGCTTCGTCGCTGCGCAGGGTCGCTGCCGTGCGCACCCCGGCGCCGCGGTCACGCGGCAGCCGCTCACGCCAGCCGAGGAAACCACCCCAGGCGACGACCACACCCAGCAGGATCGGGACCAGCGCGACTACGATCACCCCTTGAGGATAAGCGTGACGTTCCGGCAACCTGCCGGATACCCTGATCGACTGTGCTGAACGCCATGTCACGACGTGCCTTTACCGCTGCCCTGATCGGGGCACTCCCCCTCACCCTCCTGGCCGCACCGGCCGCCGACGCGCACAGTGCGCGCCCCATCCGCCTGATCGGCGAGCAGACCGTGCCGTTCGCGCTCCCGTTCCAGGGCACGACCGTCGGCGGACTGTCCAGCATCGACTACGACCAGCGCACCGGCGGGTACGCGCTGATCTGCGACGATCGCTCCGCGATCAACCCCGCCCGCTTCTACACGGCGAAGTTCACCGTCGACGCCCACGGCCTCGGCCCGGTGACGTTCACCGGGACGCACTCGCTGCTGCGGCCGGACGGCAAGACGTACCCGCCGCTCGCCCAGAACGACCCGAAGCTGCCGCAGAACGAGCAGACCGTCGACCCCGAAGAGCTCCGGGTCGACCCCTGGACCGGCGACTACTACTGGGCGCAGGAGGGCGAGCGCACCGCGACCACGCTCATCGACCCCTCGATCCGCCAGGCGAAGCGCGACGGCGAATACGTCCGTGACCTGCCGATCCCCGCGAACGAGAAGATGACGCCGACCGCGGGCCCGCGCCAGAACCTGGTCCTCGAGGGCCTCACCTTCGCCGGTTTCGGCTCGCTCGTCGCCAGTGAGGTCGAAGGCCCGCTCCTGCAGGACGGGCCGGTGCCCACAGCCACCAGCGGCGCTCTCTCGCGGATCACCCTGCAATCGCGCTTCGGCCCGGTCCTGGCCCAGTACGCGTACCCGCACGAACCGCTGTTCGCTTCGCCCGTGCCGTCGACCGGCTTCGCCACCACCGGTGTCTCCTCGATGCTCGCCGTCGACCAGGCCGACCCGACCCGCTACCTGATGATGGAACGCGGGTTCGTCACCGGCGTCGGCAACAAGATCCGCATCTACGAGATCGACACGAAGGGCGCCACGAACGTCCTCGACGTCAAGTCCCTGGCGGCCGCCAAGCACGTCAAGCCGGTCAAGAAGCGCCTGCTCGCGGACCTCGCGGACTTCAAGTTGTCCACTGTGGACAACGTCGAGGGGATGACCTGGGGCCCGAAGCTCCCGAACGGCGAGCGCTCGCTCGTGCTGGTCAGTGACAACAACTTCTCGAACACCCAGGTCACCCAGTTCATTGGTCTGGCGGTCCCGTCGGAACTCCTTTGACCAGCAAGTTAAGATGAGGTCATGAACACCGCTCGGCTGCTTCTTAGCCTGCCGCGCTGACCGGCCACCCGGCCTCTCGGCGCGGCGACCCCTCACGCCCTTTGGGCTGGGGGGTCGAGTTGTTTCTGGAGCAGGCGCGACACGGAGGATTTCGGCGATGACTGAAGCGATCGGGACCGGCGGGTCCGACGCTGCCCCCGAGCACCGCTACACCGCGGAGCTGGCGGGCCAGATCGAGAAGCGCTGGCAGGACTACTGGCACGACCACGGCACGTACAACGCGCCGAACCCGGTCGGCCCGCTCTCGTTGGACGACACCGCGGGCGCTTCCATTCCCTCGGACAAGCTGTTCGTCCAGGACATGTTCCCGTACCCGTCCGGCTCGGGCCTGCACGTCGGGCACCCGCTGGGCTACATCGGCACCGACGTCTACGCGCGCTACCACCGGATGATCGGCCGCAACGTCCTGCACACGCTGGGCTACGACGCGTTCGGCCTGCCCGCGGAGCAGTACGCCGTCCAGACGGGCACGCACCCGCGCCTCACGACCGAGGCGAACATCCTGAACATGCGCCGCCAGCTGCGTCAGCTGGGACTGGGCCACGACGAGCGGCGGTCCGTCGAGACCACCGATCCCGAGTACTACAAGTGGACACAGTGGATCTTCCTGCAGATCTTCAACTCCTACTTCGACGAGAAGGCGGACAAGGCGCGCCCGATTGCCGAGCTGGAGAAGGAGTACGCCCAGGACAAGCGCAGCACGCCCGACGGCCGTAGCTGGTCCGCGCTGACGCCGGTCGAGCAGCGCGAGGTCATCGACTCGCACCGCCTGGTCTACATCTCTGACGCGCCGGTGAACTGGGCCCCCGGCCTGGGCACCGTGGTCGCGAACGAGGAGGTCACCGCCGACGGCCGCAGCGATCGCGGCAACTTCCCGGTGTTCCGCAAGAACCTGAGCCAGTGGATGATGCGCATCACCGCGTACGCCGACAGGCTGGTCGACGACCTGGAGCTGCTGGACTGGCCCGAAAAGGTCAAGGCCATGCAGCGCAACTGGATCGGCCGCTCCAACGGCGCGCGGGTCACGTTCATCGCGGGCGAGGCGGGCATCGAGGTCTTCACGACCCGCCCGGACACGCTGTTCGGCGCGACGTACATGGTGCTGGCGCCGGAACACGCGCTGGTCGAGAAGCTGACGCCGGAAGCGTGGCCCGAGGGCACCAAGGACAGCTGGACCGGCGGGGCCAAGACCCCGGCCGAGGCCATCGCCGCGTACCGCGCGGCCGCCGCGCGCAAGTCCGATCTGGACCGTCAGGAGAACAAGGAGAAGACCGGCGTCTTCACCGGTTCCTTCGCGGTGAACCCGGTCAACGGCACCGAGATCCCGATCTTCGTCGCCGACTACGTCCTGATGGGCTACGGCACCGGCGCGATCATGGCCGTGCCCGCGCAGGACCAGCGCGACTACGACTTCGCGACGAAGTTCGAGCTGGACATCGTCCGCACGGTCGACCCCGGCGAGGGTTTCGAGGGCGAAGCCTTCACCGGCGACGGCCCGGCGATCAACTCCGCCAACGACTCGATCAGCCTGGACGGGCTGGCGATCGGCGAGGCCAAGAAGACGATCATCGCCTGGCTGGAGGAGCACGGTCACGGCGAGGGCACCGTCCAGTACAAGCTGCGTGACTGGCTGTTCGCCCGTCAGCGTTACTGGGGCGAGCCGTTCCCGATCGTCTACGACGAGGACGGCCTGCCGATCGCGCTGCCGGAAAGCCAGCTGCCGGTCGAGCTGCCCGATGTCGACGACTACCGCCCCCGCACGTTCGACCCGGACGACGCCGACTCCATGCCGTCGCCGCCGCTGTCGCGCGCGACGGACTGGGTCGACGTCACCCTGGACCTGGGCGACGGCCCCAAGAAATACCGCCGCGACACCAACGTGATGCCGCAGTGGGCCGGTTCCTGCTGGTACCAGCTGCGCTACCTGGACCCGACCAACACCGAGGTGTTCGTCGCGCCCGAGAACGAGGCCTACTGGGTCGGCCCGCGGCCGGGCGAGCACGGCGTCGACGATCCTGGTGGCACGGACCTGTACGTCGGCGGTGTCGAGCACGCGGTGCTGCACCTGCTGTACGCCCGGTTCTGGCACAAGGTGCTGTTCGACCTGGGGCACGTTTCCTCGAAGGAGCCGTACCGCAAGCTGTTCAACCAGGGCTACATCCAGGCGTACGCGTACCGCGACGCCCGCGGCATCCACGTCCCGGCGGACGAGGTCGTCGAGAAGGACGGCAAGTTCTTCCACGGCGACGAAGTGGTCACGCAGGAGTACGGCAAAATGGGGAAGAGCCTCAAAAACGCCGTCACCCCGGACGAGATGGCCGACGCGTACGGCGCCGACGCTTTCCGCTTCTACGAGATGTCGATGGGCCCGCTGGACGTTTCCCGGCCGTGGGCCACAAAGGACGTCATCGGTTCGCAGCGGTTCCTGCAGCGCTTGTGGCGGCTGGTGGTCGACGAGAACACCGGCGACCTGCGAGTGTCCACAGTGGACGCGACAGAGGCCGACCGCAAGCAGCTGCACAAGACGATCGCCGGGGTCCGTGAGGACTACGCGGAGATGCGTTTCAACACGGCCGGCGCGAAGCTGATCGAGCTGAACAACTACGTCACCAAGACGTACGGCGCGGGCGAGGGCACGCCGCGTGAGCTGGCCGAGGCGCTGGTGCTGATGCTGGCGCCGCTGGCCCCGCACGTCGCCGAGGAGCTGTGGAAGCGCCTGGGCCACGTGGATTCCCTGGTGCACGGCCCGTTCCCGGTCGTCGACGAGAAGTACCTGGTGGCCGACACGGTCGAGTACCCGATCCAGGTCAACGGCAAGGTCCGCTCGCGGATCACCGTGCCCGCCGACGCGACGTCCGACGCCGTGCAGGCGGCCGCACTGGCCGACGAGAAGGTGGCGGCGCTGGTCGGCGACGGCACCCCCCGCAAGGTGATCGTCGTTCCCGGCCGCCTGATCAACATCGTCCTGTAAAACTGCCCCTGAAGGCCACCCTCACGGCGTAATACGCCGTCATGGTGGCCTTCAGGGACCGTCATGGCCGATTGACGCCAGCGCCGAGGCCCGCCGACCGATTCGATGGAGTTGTTCCCCCGCAACACATCGAACGGAGACAAGCGATGACCCTCGACGGCAAGGTGGCACTGGTGACCGGCGGCAGCCGCGGAATCGGCGCGGCCACCGCGCTCAAGCTCGCCGAGGAAGGCGCCGACGTCGCGCTGACCTACCAGCACAACGACGACCTGGCCGCGGACATCGGTGACCGCATCAAGGCACTCGGCCGCCGCGCGCTCGTCATCCGGGCGGACAGCGCGGACGCCGACGCGGTCAAGGGAGCCGTGGAGGCAACGGTCGCGGAGTTCGGCAGGCTCGACGTCCTGGTCAACAACGCGGGCATCGGTTTCGTCGGCCCGCTCGAGGCGACGAGCATGGACGACGTCGACCGCGTCCTGGCGGTGAACGTGCGCGGCGTGTTCGCCGCGACCCAGGCCGCCGCCGCACACCTCGGCGAAGGCGGCCGCGTGATCACCATCGGCAGCTGCGTCGCGGAGCGCGTGCCCGGCCCCGGGATGACGCTGTACGCGGTGAGCAAGACCGCGATGATCGGTCTCACCAAGGGATTGGCGCGCGAGCTAGGCCCGCGCGGTATCACGGTGAACCTCGTCCAGCCCGGCCCGACCGACACCGACCTGAACCCCGCCGACGGCCCGTACGCCGCCGACCAGCGGGCCTTGACGGTGTTCGACCGCTACGGCCAGCCCGCCGAAGTCGCCTCGATGGTCGCCCACCTGGCGTCCCCCGCCAGCGGTTACGTCACCGCGGCGACGGTGTCGGTGGACGGCGGCCACGCGGCGTAGTAAGGCCGCTCGCCGTCGCGGACCAGCGCCGGAGTCCAAGTTGGGCGCGGCGGCTAGGGCGTGTACAGGCCGATCTCACGCGCGAGATCGGCCAGCATCGCGTCGAACAGGACATCCGGCTTCGACACCGGGATCGGATAATTGCCGAAGACCTCGAGCGTGACGTGCCCGTAGAGCCGGGCCCAGAACTGGATCATCAGGTACGTCACGCCGAGGTCGAGCTTTTCGGCGGGGAACGCCTGCCCGTCCTCGCCGAGCACCGCGAGCAGGTCGGCCTGGAAGACGGCGAGGTCGTCGCGCAGCTCGGGCGGCACAGCGTCGGTGGACGGTGTGGCGAGATCGTGCATCGCCAGCACCTGCCCGGCAGCGGCCAGGAAGATGCGCCCGAACGGCTCGTCGACGCGGCTGAGCGCACTACCCGCGCTGGTCCCGACGCCGCCCGTCGGCGAAGCGAAGACCAGCGTGAACTCCTTCGTGTGGGTCAGCGCCCAGCGCCGGAACCCCTTGCAGATGGCGAACAGCTGAAGCATGCCGTCATCGGGCAGTTCGACGATCTCCTCGGCCAGTTCCGCGGCGAGATCCGCGCAGACGTCCCGCCGCAGGTGCTCGATGAGATCGTCACGGGAGCCGTAGTACCGGTACAGCGCGGGCGCGGTGATGCCCAGCTCACGCGCGATCGCGCGCAGCGTCACGGCCTCCGGCCCCTGTTCGACCAGCAGCGTCCGCGCGGTCCGCCGGATGTCCTGATCGGTAGCCGCTCGTACTCGACCCCGGCGGGTGGGGTTGCTCATCCGGGCATTCTAGGAGGTCAGACGGCTCAGCAGCGCTTCCCACGCGAGCACCGGCAGCCCGAGTTGCCCAGACGCCGGTGCCTTGGAGTCCCGCACCCCGACTTCAGCTGGATCGAGCGCTACCTCGACGCAGTCGTCATTCGCGTTGCTGAACTTGCTTTTCCGCCACTCCGGCATCAGTGGGCTCCTTCGTCGGCTGGTCGTAGTCGCTTGCCAGCTGGACAAGCAACTCCCGCGATTGTCCCTCATCCAGGGCGACATCACCAAGATCACGAAGGATCGTCCGGCCGAGCTTGATGTCCTCCGCCCGTTCCACGAACATGCCCGCGAACTGGCTTTCGACGTACAGCACGGGCCCGTGATCGGCGAAGTCCATCAGCGTCATACCGCCCGCCGACGCAGCGATTCTGCCGACCTCGAACGGCACGATCCGCAGGGAGATCTGCGGTCGCCCGGCAAGGAAAGCGAGGTGCAGCATCTGCTCGTTCATCACCCGAATGCCGCCGATCACGCAGCGCAGCGCGGCTTCGTACAGGAAGTAGGTGAACTCCGGCGGTTGCCACCGCCTCAGCAGCTCCTGCCGTCCCATGCGCACCGAAACCCGCGGCTCGACCTCGGCTTCCTCGACGATCCCGGCCAGCCCGATCACCGCGCGGGCGTAATCCTCGGTCTGCAAGAGCCCGGGTACCAGCAGAGGAGCCACCGCAGTGATCGAAAGAGTGGTGGTCTCGTGCAACACCAACGTGCGCAGCACATCGCGCCGCACCAGGTAGCCGTCCTCGGTCTCCCGAGCCAGTGACAACACCTCGGCGGCGTCACGGGCGGAGACCCCGCAATGGGCGAGATAGGTCATCACCAGGAGCTCGGAGACGGCACCTTGCCCCCATTCGAGCCGGGAGATGGTGCTCTGCGCCCACCCCGTCTTCCTGGCGAGTTCCAATCCGTTCAGCCCGGCGATTTCACGACGGCGCCGGAGTTCGGCGCCGAGATCACGACGTCTGGCGTCGGAAGGCTTTGCTGGCATGCGCCCAAGCTAGGTCCCCGGCTGGGGTGTGCGCCGCAGTCACACACCGGGACCACTCCAAGGAAGGATCGCTTGCCCCCAGCACAAACCCGTCGAATGATCCCGCCCGATCAGCCGTACAGGGAGCCACCTGTATCAGCGAAACCCATGGCCGGGCACCGTCCGACGGTCTGGCCCCGGACGCGGCACCGGCATCGACGCGGGCAACTGCGGCGGAGTCCTCGACGTCGAATCGAGGCGAGCATCGTCGGCCAGCCCGATCCTCACGTACTCGGTGTCCTACGCGAGGTTCACCGAGCCACGCACGTCCTGTTCCATGCCGATCGGATGGCGGTGCTCCTCAATCTGGTTGCCCCGCCCTCGAACCCAAGGTGGTCGAGGGCACCCAGAAGGTCTACGACCTCCTACCCCACTGATCAGGCCCTGGCCTTGACGTTGGTCATGACCGCGTCCGCCACATCCCGCGCCGCCGTGCAGCCATCCACATGTGCAGCCGTTGCCGCGTCGCCGAGGGTCATCGTGACCGAGTACGAAAGTTGGTCGCTCACACCGACTACCACCGAACAGAGTCGTTTGTCGGCCGCGGTGATGCCGTCGGGCACGTAGGCGATAGCCGGATAGCCCTGGACAGGCGCAGGTTCTTCCCATCGAGCCGCAGTAGGCTTGATGGTCTTGTAAGAAAGACTGAGCCCCTCAGTGTTTTTTGTTTCGTACCCGACGGTGAATGCTGCACCTGTTCCAGGAGCGTTGCGCCAACGGCACGCTGTACCAAGCGCGTCGTCGGCCCGCGTTGCGGGATCCGAGTCGCCGATGAATTCTTTGACCTGGGTAGGGGTGAGTGCGGAGTCACACGGATTGCCCTCAAGGACCTTGCCCGGTAAAGGATCTTGAACTTTGGGCGCGCCGTGGTGCGGGAGAGTCGACGCGCCGGAAGAACTGTCCCCGGCAGATGTAGGCGTACTGGCCACTCCTGGAACGGTGCGGTCTCCGGTGCATGCTGCCAGCGGAAACGCGACTGCGACAAGTGTTGCGGCGGCGGCCAGGTGGCGGCGATTCACGAGTATTTTCCCTGATTCTTGAGGTTTTCGGCGGCTTGGCGGTCAATTTCTTCGGTGAGCCCGAGTGCACGCTCCATGCCGAGAATCAACTCTGTGTGGTAATTAAATTGGTAATCCAGATGTCCCAGGTAGTATTTACCGGTTTCATTGACTCCGTTATGGGCATTTACTGCATTATTGCTGGCGGGTTCGTCCGCGGGTGAATCGGCTTTGGCAATTTTTACCGATGCTGCACGCTGATCGTCGATGAACTTCCGATTGGCCCGTGCTTTCTTCAGCATCTCGCGCATGTGGTCGCTGTCCATGCTGAACCCCTGCCCGCTCGCCGGGGCTGCTGCGCCACCTGCGGGGGGAGTGTCTGTGGTCCAGAAGTCGAACGGCTTGATGTCTTCGAAGGGCATGGTCGGGTCTCCTCTCGGCGGGCAGTTACAGGCCGCGGTAGGTGGCGTAGAGCGACCGGGCCAGATTCTCCCTGGTCCCCGGCTGGAAACTGACCACGGGTTCGCCGTTCGGCGGCTGGATGACGTACGTCAGCACGCGGCCGGTGCCCAGGATGTCGATCGCGGTCAGCGGTGCGCTGCGCCTGCCCTCGTTGACCGCGTAGCACTGGTGCAGGCCAGCTCGCTTCGCCGCCATCAAGGCCTGGATCTGCGGATACGGGTCGGTCGACTCGTTGGTCTGGTCGACGAGGTCGTAGGAATCCTCGTACTGCGGACGGCCCGAGAACCTCGACTTCGGGATGGCCACCGCGGCGATCCGCGCCGGAGGTACCGAAGGCAGCAGGTCGACCAGTGACTCGACCGCCGAATCGGCCGGGACTGGGTCGATGCGTGCCTTGTCGTCTTGGACGACCACTCGGACCGCCTCGGCACCGGACACCGCGACGAGCACCGAAGCCGTCTCGTCGGTCTCGATCCCGCCGAGCCACGCCGTGTACTTTTGCGGGGCGCGGGCGAGCAGGCGCAAGGCGTGGGTGAAGTCCGGTGTCAGGCTGCCGCGTGCCGCGAGCTCGAGGGTGGTCAGGACGTCGAGGACCTTCTCCTCGAAGCGCTTCTTCGTCTCGTCGTCGAGCCAGAAGTTGTCCGGCATGAGGACCGCGGGCGGCTCGCCGTGGCCGGACCACTGCCAGGCGCGGAGCAGAGCGGATTTCGGCAGGTAATAAGGCCGGTTGAGCATCTTGTTCACAGTCCGATCACCGGCGGTGTCGGCCGTTCATCGGTGCCGCCGAAGATGCTTTCCGGGTCGGATTCGAGCAGGTACGACGCGCGCTGGTGCTCCTCGTCCTCGCCGCCGCCCTTGCCCTTGCCTGCTCCGGCGCCACCCATTCCGCTGGCGCCCGGCTTGCCCGGCCCACCGGCTCCGGCCGGGCCGACACCCGCCGGGCGGCCCATCGACTCGCCGGGGATCCCCGCCCCGGACGACCGTCCGCCGCCGGGCAGGGACTTGCCGGACCCACTGCCGGACCCACTGCCGGAGTCCGAACCGGAGCCCGGCCCGAAGCCGCCGCCGAAGCCGCCGATTCCGCCACCCGGTCCGAATCCGCCGCCGCCACCACCGGGCGGTGAGTAACCGGGGCTACCCGGCCCAAAGCCGCCCGGCTGATAACCGGGTGGCGGCGTCGGCGGGAGGTAGCTGGCGGCGCGGGTGTTGTCGTTGTACGAAGGCGTGTTCTGGTACGGGGGTGTGTGCTGGCCCGGCTGGGACGGATGCTGCTGGCCGGGATGCTGCTGCCCCGGGTCGACCAGGTGGCTCGGCGGCGGAATCACCGGTTGCGGCGGCCGGTAGCCAGGCGGGTCCACGGGGTTGGTGCGGGGATCGCCCGGGTCTCTGCCGTCCTGGCTGAACCGCTTCTCGCTGGGCTTCGGCGGTTTGCCGCCGGGTTTGTTCTCGAGCTCGAAGCCGCCGCCCTGGTAGTTCCCGAGCTGGCCGTAGTCGATGGTCCGGCTCGCGGAGTTCGACTCGGACTGCTGGTTGTAGGAGGTATAGCGCTCGACGTTCTCGCGCGCCTTCTGGTTGTGCTCGTTGATCTTGTCTTCGGTGTCGGTGTCCCACGGAGTCCCGGCGTCCCACACGGATTTCGTCGGGACGTTGTCGGTGACGTCGTTGTGGAGCGCGTTCTTCATCCCGTGGAACTGCTCGATCTGGGCTTGGGACAACCTGGAATTGAGCGTCAACGTGTCGGAGGCGGAGGCCGAAGTGTCGATCAACGGCTGGATTCGCGCGCGGGCCGCGTCCGAGGCGCCGCCCGTCCAAGCGGCCTCGAGCCCGTTGAACAGATCACGGCTGCGACTCTCGATCTCCAGCTGCTGCCTCGATTGGGCGACCCCGGTTTCGTGCGTTTCCTGCAACGCCTGGGTGCCTTTTCCCTCGTTCACCCGTTTGACGAGCTCACCCGGTGACAGGCCACCAGCCTGCGGGCTGTCGCCGCCGGTGCCGACCTGACTACCGATCAGGCCACCCAGCGCGGCGCCGATCGGGCCGCCGATCACCTCGCCGATGCCGATCCCGGCGGCGGTGTTGTTCAGCTCGTTCGCGGCGGCTTCCACCTTGTCCGCGAGCACGGGCCCCAGCTGTTTGGCGACGTTGAACAGGTCACCGAGCAGGCCGAACATTGCACTCCCCCTCCAGCGCCCGCTCAGTCGTTCGAACGGGCGCACGCTCCTCCCCTTGCGCTACGCACAATACTTCACTGACTACGGTCAGTGGGAGGTTTCGGGCAAGTTCGGATCCAACGATCGGGGCCGAAAACGGTCCGTCCTGTCGGTGGCTCGTGCGACACTCGGTCACCAGTTGGCAACCAGGCAAGTCCGGCCTCAGCCGCGATCGGTCCGCCGATCGTGTGGTGGCAATGAGCGACATACCAGCTCCACGCCGCTGAGCGGGCGGGCGCCGCCGACGCCGATCACTCGGGGGGCTACGTGATCGACGCCGACGACACGATGCCCGGCCCCGGCCTGAGCCGGGAGGGGCACGTCGCCGCGCGAACGCGGTGACGGTCGGAGGAGAGCGGGACTGGTCTCGAACGTGACGTCCGGGGGTTGGATATCCCCCGATTGAGTGAATAGGTCCCGCCGCTCGACTGATTGTCGCACCGCGCGCCGGATAAGTTACAAACATCTTCACATCTGTGCACGAGGTTCTGCCCGGTCGGGCACAAGGGCCGCATGGCATGGTGCTCGGCATGAGTTCTGAGGTGCTGGTGGTGGGTTCGGCCAACGCGGACCTGGTGGTTCCGGTGGATCGGCGGCCCGGTGGTGGCGAGACGGTTCTCGGTGGTGACACCGTGCTTTCGCCTGGTGGCAAGGGGGCCAACACGGCCGTCGCGGCGGCTCGGCTCGGTGCCGACGTTGCTTTGCTTGGCGCTGTCGGCGACGACCCGTACGGCGCTCTGCTGCTCGATTCGCTGAGTGGGTCCGGCGTGCACATCGGCCTCGTCCGCAAGAGTGAGCGGCCCACCGGCATCGCCTACATCACCGTCACCCCGGACGGCGAGAACTCGATCCTGGTCTCGCCCGGCGCCAACTCCGGGCTGCGTCCCGAGGACGTCGACGGCGCGCTCGACGGCGTCAAGGTGCTGGTGGCGTCGTTGGAGATCCCGATTCCCACTGTCGAATACGCCGTCGCCGAGGCCGGTAAGCGGGGCATCAAGGTTCTCCTCAACCTCTCGCCCGCCGCTGAGGTCTCCCACGCGACTCTCGCCGCGCTCGACGTACTGCTCGTCAACGAGCACGAGGCGGCCTGGCTGCTCGGTGACGGTGAGTCCGAGGCCGATCCGCGCCGGTTGCTGGAGCTCGGTCCGCGGGCGGCCGTGGTCACGCTCGGCGCGCGGGGTGCCGTGGTCGCCACTGCCGATGGGCTCGTCGAGATCGCGTCACCCCGGGTCGAGGCCGTTGACACCACCGGGGCGGGTGACGCCTTTGCGGGTGCGCTCGCCGCGGCGCTGGCCGACGGCGCGGACCTGGTCGGTGCCGCCCGCCGCGCGGTCAAGGTCGCGGCGATCACCGTCACCCGGTCGGGGGCGCAGACCTCCTACCCCATCGCCGCCGAACTGACGGAATGACCCGGTGTCCGGCTGTGTTGGCAGTCACCTGGGCGACACGTTCGACTCCGTCTGGCGGCGCGGTTACCTGGCCCGGTTCAACGCCCTCGCGGGTGCCCGGCGGCCGGACCAGTCGTCAATCATGCCGCTGGGCGAGACTCTCGCGGCCGCGGTGGGAAATGCTCGCCAGCACCTCCGCGGACCTGCCGCCGATAGGCGGTCAAGCTCGGCGTTCATCGCCAGGGCCGTCACCAGCGCGCGAGACTTGACTGCGAGGCACAACCCAAGAAAGCCCGAGCTCTTTTCGCCGCGACCACACGGTCTGCCCGAGCTTTGCGCGGGGAGACTTCACTCCGCGCTGACAAACAAACTGAGCTATGGTCTAGACCATGTCGTCGTCTGAGTCCCTGACCGGGGTCGCCGTCAGCCCCGGTCGCGCGAGTGGCCCTGTCGTCCGTATCGCTGAGCCGCTCGGTGAGCCCGCGAGCACTCCCGCCCCGGCCGATCCCGCCGTCGAAGCCGCCCGCATCGCGCCCGCCGCGCAAGCCGTCGCCGCCCGGCTCGAAGCACTGGCCGAAACCGCTAGCGGTGAGGCGGTCGGGATCCTGTATACAACTGCCGCCATGGCGGCTGACCCCGCGCTGATCTCGCAGGCCGAGCAGCTGGTCAAGGATCAGAACCTCCCGGCCGCGCGTGCGGTCCACCAGTCCGCCGGAGGGTTCGCCGAGCAGCTCGCGGCGGCCGGTGGGTACCTGGCCGAGCGCGTCCGCGACATCCACGACGTCCGCGACCGGATCGTCGCCGAGCTGCTCGGCCTCGCGCCGCCGGGCGTCCCCGAGCTGACCACGCCCAGCGTGCTCGTCGCCCGAGACCTCGCGCCCGCAGACACCGCCGGGCTCGACCCGGCGAAGGTCCTCGCGCTGGTCACCGAGGAGGGCGGGCCCACCAGCCACACCGCCATCCTCGCCCGCGCGCTCGGCATTCCCGCCGTGGTCGCCGTGCGCGGGCTGCTCGCCTTCGAAGCCGAGGCACTCGCCGTCGACGGTGACACCGGCGTCGTCGAGCTCGCCGACCCGGCCGCGCCCGTGGTCGCCGCCGCGGCCGTCGTCGCGATCGAGTGGGATGGCACCGGCGCCACCGAGGACGGGCACCAGGTCAAGGTGCTGGGCAACGTCGGTTCCGCCGGGGACGCCCAGGCCGCCGCCGACGCGGGAGCCGAGGGCGTCGGCCTGTTCCGCACCGAGTTCTGTTATCTCGACGCGCCCAGTGAGCCGACGGTCACCGAGCAGCGCGCCGCCTACACCGCGGTGCTGGCGCCCTTCCGCGGCAAGCCGGTCATCGTGCGGACCCTGGACGCGGGCGCCGACAAGCCGTTGGCCTTCCTTTCCCCCGACGCCGAGCCGAACCCGGCACTGGGCGTGCGCGGCCTGCGCATCGCGTTCGACCGGCCCGAGGTGCTCGACCGGCAGCTCGAGGCGATCGCGGGCGCCGCGCAGGACTCCGGCGCCGAGGTCTCGGTGATGGCCCCGATGGTGGCCACGGCCGAGGAAGCCGCTTGGTTCGCCGAGCGCGTGCGTGCCGCGGGGATCGCACGAGCCGGGGTGATGATCGAGATCCCGGCAGCGGCGCTGACCGCGCGGGAGATTCTCGACGTCGTCGACTTCGTCTCAGTCGGCACGAACGACCTGGCCCAGTACACCTTCGCGGCGGATCGCCAGCTCGGCGCGGTAGCCAAGCTCAACGACCCGTGGCAGCCCGGCCTCCTGCGCCTGCTGAAGCCGATCGGCCAGGCGGCGAAGGACACCGGCAAGCCCGCGGGCGTCTGCGGCGAGGCCGCGGCCGACCCGCGCCTAGCGCTGGTGCTCGCCGGACTCGGCCTGACCAGCCTGTCGATGAACGCGCCCGCGGTCCGCGCTGTCGGCGCGAGCCTGGCCGGGGCGACCCTCGCCCGGTGCGAGGCCCTCGCCGACGCCGCACTGGCCGCCGGGGACCCCACCGCCGCCCGAGCCGCCGTCGCCGCCCTCCTCTGAAGTGTCATGAAAGGGTCTTTCAGGACACTTTTTGCCCTGAAAGACCCTTTCATGACACTCTGGGCAGCTGACGGCCGAGGAAAGCTGCCCAGAGCGGCCTAGCCGAACATGGACTGGCGGGGGTGCCGGATCACCAGCGAGCCACCGTGGACCTGTCCGGTGAGTACGTAGCGGGGGTTGCCGACGCGGCCGTTCGAGTTCGTGCGGTCGACCAGGGAGCCGTACTTGACGTCGGTGATCGCGTTGATGTCGACGGCCGCGTGCTCGGGGATGACGATCTCGACCGAGCCCCATTTGCACGCCAGGTCGATGTGCACCACCGGCGTCTGGACCTGCGCCTCGGTGAAGTCCAGCTTCGTCGAGCCGTACTTGTTGCGCACCGACACCGCGGCGGGCACGAGCCACGGGCCCGAGCGGACCAGTGACGAGTACTTCGCCGTCAGGTCCAGCCGCTGGCCGGGCGCGTAGGAGCCGTACTGCGGGGGCGGCGCGTACGGACTCTGCGGGGTGAACTGGTTCGGCACGGACCGCTGCGCGCCCGGGTGCGTCAGGCCCGGCAGGTCCGCCAGGACCGCGTTGAGCTCGCCGCGGGTCCGCGCCGCCAGCGCGACCTCGGTGCGCTCGCTGAACTCGTCGAGGTCGAGCATCCCGTGCCCGATCGCTTTTTGCAGGACCTCGACGACGTGCTCGCGTTCGTCGTCCGACACCCGCAGGTCGCGCTGGTTCAACGGCTTGGTCTCGGTAGCCGTGTTCTCTTCCTCGCTCATGAATCTGATGGTAGAACCGCAAGCAACCAGCCAGATCGGGGAAAAACCCTGAACAGACCCGGATTTCGCGCGTGTTCGGCCCTCGTGGCCGCCTGCTGCGTACTGTCCGCGTGCACCGCCGGGCAGCCGGACGCCCCGGGCCCCAGCTCGCCGGCGGCGCCGTTCACCCAGCCGCAGCCGCCGCCCGCCGGGCTGCCGGGGGCGGCCGCCGACGGGATCTCGGTGCGGCTCCTGCTCCCGACCTCCCCGCCGAGCGTGTTCGACGCCGACACCGGTAAAACCGCACGCGTGGCGGGCGCGCCCGGCGGAAACCGGTCCAACTACGTCATCCAGGCGGGCAAGCACCCGGTGCTCGTGTCCGCGCCGGTCTGCCAGCCCACCGCGTGCACCACGCCGTCGGACGTGCTGGCCTACTCCGCGGCCGACGGCTCCGTGCAGACGCTCGGCAAGGCGCTCAGCGCCGCCCCGACCGCCGACGGCGAAGGCGTCTGGCTCATCCGCGACGACGGCAACGACAACTGCCGCCTGCAGCGCGTGTCGTTCGCGGGGGTCCAGACCGACGCCGGGCAGTCCGCGAGCTGCGGGACGACCGTGCGGACGGACGGGCCGAAAGGGCTTCTGATCAGGGTCAACGACGGGACACAGTCCTACGAGGACGTCCTGATCGATCCGGTCACCGGGCGGACGGTGCAGCAGGCCCCGCACATCCTCGGCCTGATCGGGAACCGCCTGCTCATCGAGGAACTGAGCGGGTTCACCGTGCTCGACCTGGACACCGGGACCAAGGTCGCGCTCAAGCGCCCCGGCACGGACGGCCAGGCGAGCGACCTCCTGCCCAGCCCGGACGGGCGCCGGGCCGCGATCCAGTTCGGCGTCCCGAGCTGGCGCAGCACCAGCACGCAGGTCGTCGACGTCTGGGTGCTCGACCTGGACACCCCGCAGTGGCTGCAGGCGCCGTCGATGCCCTACAGCGGCGACCTCAAACACTGCGCGCTCGACTGGTCCGGCGCCGGTGACCTGGTGCTCGCGGACACCGTCGTCGCCGCGTGGCATCCGGGCGAGCCGTCGTGGCGGCTCGCCAAGGCCCCGCTCCCCCCGGAGCGCGGCAGCACCATCGCCGTCCTGCGCTAGCTATCTAGCCGTCTACTCGCCGTCCAGCCCGTGCTCGATCGCGTAGCGGGCCAGCTCGACCCGGTTGTGCAACTGGAGTTTCCGCAGCGTGGACTGCACGTGGTTCTCCACCGTGCGATGCGAGAGGACGAGCTTCTCCGCGATCTGGCGTGCTGTCAGTCCCTTCGCGACCAGGCGTAGTACGTCGGTCTCGCGCTCGGTCAGCCGTGGGGGCGGGGGCGAGCCGTCGGCCGGTGTGTCGGCCATGCGCCGGTATTCGCCCAGCACCAGCCCGGCCAGCCCGGCGGTGAACACCGGATCGCCCGCGGCCGTCCGGCGGACGGCGTCGACCAGCTCGTGCGCCGAGGCCGATTTCACCAGGTACCCCGAGGCACCCGCCTTGACCGCCTCCAGCACGTCGCTGTGCTCGCCGCTCGCCGACAGCACCAGCACCTTCGTGGCGGGCAGGATCCCGGTGATCTCCCTGGTCGCGTCCACCCCGGAGGTCTCGCCGAGGTTGAGGTCCATCAGTACGACGTCGGGCCGCACGGCCCGCGCGATGCGCACCGCGGCCTCCCCGTCCGGCGCTGTCGCCCGCACGTCGAAGCCGTGTTCGGCCAGGTCACGGGCCACTCCGTCGCGCCAGATCGGGTGGTCGTCGACCACCATCACCGACACCGCGGGCTCGCTGTCCTTGGTCATCGCTTTCCCCTCGCCTTCGCCGGAACCCTGACTTCCCACTCCGTGCCACTGCCCGGTGCGGTGTCCAGGACCGCGCTCCCCCCGAGATCGCGTACCCGCCCCTTGATGGACTCCACCACTCCTAGATGTCCCTGCTCGGCCGCTCGTTCCAACCTTCCGGGTGCGATCCCGGGCCCGTCGTCGCGGACGCTCACCACGATCTCGGTCCCGAGGTCCTCCAGCAGCACCCACGCCTTCGCGTCTTCACCGGCGTGCTTCTCGACGTTCGCCAGCGCCTCCCTGGTCACCGCGACGAGCTCAGCGGTGACGTGCACGGGCAGCTCGACCTCTCCGGCCGGCGCCGAGACCTGCACCGACGGCGTCGCGAGCAGCTGCAGCGCGGCACGCAGGTCGGTCGTACCGCTCGCACTCGGTTTGACCGGCTCGGTGGTGACCAACGCGCGCAGCGCCACCTCTTGCTCCCCGGCCATCTTCGCCAGCTCGGCCGCCTCGCCGCCGAGCTCGCCACCACGACGGCGGACGCGCGCGAGCACCTGCAGCACGCTGTCGTGGATCGACCGGGCCAGCCGTTCCCGTTCCGCCGTCGCCGCTTCGGTCCGCAGCGCCTGCTCCAGCGTGGCGGCCGAGCGGCGCCCGAGGGTCGCCGCCATGCCGACCAGCAGCCCGGCGGCCGCGAGCAACACCCCGTCCCTGGCGACGTCGAGGTCGAACCGCCCCCGCGCGACCCCGGTCGCGACGCTGACGACGAGCCCGGCGAGCACCCCGCCCGCCGCGCCGAACCGCGCGCCGACGGCCACCGGCGCCGCGGCGCCCCACACCGTGGTGATGAGCGGGACGTCCTCCGCGAACTGCGCGTCGCTGAGGATCAGCGGCGACAGCGTCAGCAACGAGGTGGTCAGCACGAGGTCGAAGACCACCAGCCACGGCGGGCGCGTCCGCTCCCGCGCGTAGCACACGCTGGTCGCGATCGTCCACGCCGTCATCACGCCGAGGACCGTCCAGGCGAGCCATTCCCGCAGGTACGCACCCTGCTGCACGATGGCTGTGGCGATCGCGAATGACAGGGTCAGCACGCGCAGCGCGATCGTCGCGCGCCACATCGGGGTGACCGGGTCGCGGGTCATGGCTTCGCGTTGGTGGCGACTTCGGGATCCTCCTCGGTCTTGGGATCCGCGTTGTTCGGCTGGGCGGCCTTGTCGGCCAGCACGTCGACCGACGCCGGATCGGGGTCCTGCTCGTGCAGCAGCGACCGGACGCCCGCGTTGAGCACGGCGAGCAGCGGCACGGACAGCAGCGCCCCGGCGATTCCCGCCGAGACGAGCCCCGCGGTGATCGCGAGCACCACGGCCAGCGGGTGCAGCCGCACCGCGCGGCCGAGCAGCAGCGGCTGCAGCACGTGGCTCTCCAGCTGCATCACGCCGATCACGATGGCGAGCACGACGACCGCGCCGAGCGGACCGTTGGTGACCAGCGCGATCAGCACCGCCACCCCGCCGGCGATCACCGCGCCGATGATCGGGATGAACGCGCCAAGGAAGACCAGCGTGGCCAGCGGGATCACCAGCGGCACCCCGACGATCCACAGCCCGATGCCGATGCCGACCGCGTCGACCACGGCGACCGCCGCCGTCGCCCGCACGTAGCTGACCAGCGACGCGAACCCGCGCCGTCCGGCGACGTCGACGCGCTTGCGCACGTGGCGCGGCACGCCGCGCACCAGGAACGTCCAGATCTGCTCGCCGCCGGAGAGGAAGAAGATGAGGATGAACAGCGACAGCAGGAAGCCGGTGAGGATCTCGCCGACGGTGCTGGCGGTGGTCAGCGCCGTGGTGGTGATCGACCCCTGGTTCTTCTGCAGGAAGCCGATCGCCTGGTTGATGAAGTCCTGGATCTGTTCCTGGCGCAGGTGGGGCGGCCCGTTGAGCAGCCAGTCCTTGATCTGGTTGAGGCTGTCGTTGAGCTGTTTCTGCAGCTGCGGCAGGCCGTCGGAAAACTGCACCACGACGAACGTCAGCAGCCCGCCGAGCACGGCCAGCCCGGCGATCAGCACGATCGCGGCGGCCAGCCCGCGCGGGAACCGCCGCTTCACCAGCGCCGCCACGGCCGGCGCCAGCAGCGCGGCCAGCAGCAGCGCGATCGACACCGGGATGACCACCACGGACAGGTAGCCGACCAGGAACACGATCACGTAGAGCGCGGCGATCACGACCAGGAAACGCCACGCCAGCGCCGCCGTCACCCGGAGGCCGCGAGGGACCAGCCCGGTGACGTCCTGAGTCTCGGACAGAAAGGGGTTTTCGGCGTCGCCGCGCCCGGGCTTGGTCACCGGCACACCGTATCGGTTACCTCCGACACTGGTGGACTTCTCCGGCGTTCCCGGCGGTGGCGAGCCGCCCGGATTCGCCCGAAGTGACGCTTGACACCGGCAGCCATCACGGACTCACGGGTAACCACATCCCGCCAGCGACGATCACTCCGTGTGAAAGTCGGAAACACTCTGTGTTCTTCACACGATCGGGCCATCAAGTCGTGTCAGGGGTGCGCGGACGATCCGTTCTTTGCTTATCTCGTTCTTGTCACGGCGAACAGGAACGGCGAACAGCCCCCGAAAGCCTGGCGATCAGACACATCCGAGCGGCAGGAGAACGAACGAGTGACACGGGCAGCGGTGAACGAGGGACGGGGCGCGGCGCGCTTCGGCCGTCTCGCTTCGCGTGCCCTGTTCGTCCTCGGCTCCGCCGTCGCCGGTACCGCCGCCGCGTGGGTCATCTCCGGTGCCAGTGCCTCCGCCGACACCGTGGCCACCCCGGTCACTGACGCCACTGTCGCGAGCATGAACGAAGCCGCCCACGGTGCTTCCCAGTTCGCGGGCGACGTCTCCGGCACCGCCGCGGCCGCCCTGCGCGACGTCCACTGCTTCCAGGACGCGACGACCTGGTCCGCGCCTGACTGCTCCGCCCCCGGCCAGATCGGTGGCCCGGCCCGTCAGCACGCCGCCCACCGCGTCATGGACCACGAAGTCTCCGAGCGCGTCAGTGACTCGGTCGCCGACCTCGCCGAGAACACGGTCGTCAAGCCGGCGCAGGGCACGCTCGGCGCCGTCGAGCACATCGCCCGCAAGCCGGAGGACGCCCGCCAGGTCCTCGGCGAGGCTGTCACCCCTTCTCCTGAGGCGGCCGAGTTCGGCCAGAAGTTCTGGCAGCTGCTCGACCCGAACTCCACCGGCGACCTGGTCACCCTGCCGCGGCTCCCGGGAAGTCTCCCGGTCGAGCCGGTCAGCCCGATGAGGGAAGCCGGCCAGGTCACCGAGACCGCCGAAACCACCGCCGTCCCGCTGACCGCCGCAGTCCAGGCCGCGCTCGCCGCGCCGGACGCCGCACAGCAGGCAGCTCTTCCCGGTAAGCCCCGCACCGGTTCGTCGAACGACGACCACCGCGACTTCCCGCTCCCGTTCTCCCCGATGCAGCTTCCGCTCGCACCGGTGTCTATCCCGACTGTCCCCGGTGGCGGCTCCGCTCCCGGTGGTCACTTCGACGGCCTGACCTCCGGCGTTCCCGCCTGGGCAGTTTCCGCCGTCGACAACGCCATGGCCGGCACCGTCCGCGCCGGCGTGCGGCGTATGCCGCTCACCCCGGGCTCGCAGCCCGGTGTCACTCCCGACTGAACACCTTCCCGCGGGGTAGCTGACGCGCCCTTCCGCCCGCACTTCTGACGTGCCGGCATTGCGTCACTTCTGCCTACCCCGCCTTCACCGCGGCTCGCACGCGTTCGTTTCCGTGCGCCCGCATCGCTCCACCCATCACGCTCCACCCATCACACAGTGCTCTGGCGCAGCTTCGCGCCGTGAGCACCCCTCAAACCCGCAAGGGAACCCCAAATGAAGGAGAAAACCCCCATGCAGTCCTGGGCAAAGCGCGGACTCCAGACCGCGTTGGTCACGGGTGGCCTGTTCATGCTGGGCACCGGCATCGCCTCAGCTGACGAGAACGTCAACCCCGACGTTCCGCCCTCCCCGCTCGACCTGAACGTGACCGTCCCGATCGACTCGGCGAACAACGCCATCGGCACGCCGTTCGGCCAGTTCGACGTTCCCGCCGCGCACAGCGAGCTCAGCACGAAGCCGGTCACCCGGCCGTTCAACGCCGCCGCCGCGGAATTCGACAAGGCCAGCCCCGTGAGTGACAGCACTCTCGGTGGCCTCACCAAGCAGGACGGTGCCGGCGCGTTCACGCCGAACCACCGCACCCTCAAGGGCAACAAGGTCGTCGGCGACGTCGTCGTCCCGATCCAGATCGTTGACAACGCCGTGGGCGTGCTCGGCGACGCGCAGGTCGAAGGTGGCTCCCACCAGCAGACCTGGTCGCACAACCAGGACGTCAAGACCGAGGGCCAGAACTCGAGCCTCGCCGGCAACGTCGTGGACCTCGACTGGGCCGCGCCCGTCCAGATCGCCGGCAACGGCGTCGGCGCGCTCGGCGGCAGCGGTGCGGTGCACGGCGGCTCGGCCAGCCAGAGCACCACCGAGACCGGCAACGTCACCACCACCGGCAAGGGCTCCGCCCTGTCCGGCAACGTGGTGCCCGCCCAGTTCGCCACTCCCGTGCAGGTCACCGGCAACGCCGGTACCTTCCTGCTCGGTAACGCGTACAGCGAGTACGACGCCGACACCACCGCCAAGTCCGGCGGCTGGATCAAGAGCAACGGTGAGGGCGGCTCCGGCTCCGGCAACGTCGCCGGTGCGCCGATCGCCCTGCCGGTCAAGTTCAACGGCAACGCCGCCGGCGCGCTGGGCTCCGACGCCGACACGGTGTCGAACTCCGCCGCCGACGCGTTCGCCGGTGGCACCCGCACCAGCGCGCTGAACGTCCCGACCTACATCGACACCAACGGGGACAAGTCGTTCCTCGGTGGCAACGCCGTCGCCCCGCAGGGTGGCCTCATCGCCAACGTCACGTGTGTGGCCGGCACCGGCATCGGCAACGCGACCACGGGCAACGCCCTCGGCCGCGGCGCGAACGGCTGCTCCTCCTCGAGCGTCGTCAACTCCGGTGGCTTCATCGGCACCAGCGGTGACCAGGCCGCCGGCGCGGGCAACATCGTCGACCCGGCCGTCGCGCTGCCGGTCGAGGCGTTCGGCATCGGTGCCGCCGCCATCGGCAACTCGCACGCCAACGACGACAACAGCACCGACGCCAACGCGGGCAGCGGCACCTTCACCCGCGGCAACGACTCGGTGCTTTCGGGCAACGTCGCCAACACGGCCGACGCGCTGACCGCCGAGGTCTTCGGCTCCGGCGCTTCGGCCATCGGCAACGCGTCCGGCCACTCGACCGAAGAGAAGAAGGTCACGGCCGGCGGCTACGACGGCTCGCAGGGCGACAACTCCTCGGGCTCGGGCAACGTCGCGCAGGTGCCGGTGGCCCTGCCCGCCGAGGTCTTCGGCATCGGTGGCTCGTTCATCGGCCAGTCCACGGGCTCCGCGCAGGAGACCAAGGTCATCCGCGGCGGTGGCGGCGGGAACACCGAGGACGACTACGGCACGATCAGCTCCAACCTCGCGGCCGTCCCGGTCTCGCTTCCCGTGCAGGTGTTCGGCGTCGGCGGTGCCGTCGCCGGACAGGGCCACGGCAAGGCGGCGACCGACACCACGTCGACCGCGGGCGGCGACGTCCACGCGACCGGTCCGCTCGGTGCGGCCGCGGGCAACATCGCCCAGGTCCCGGTCTCGCTGCCCGTCCAGGGTCACGGTGTCGGCGGCGCGGTCGGTGGCATCGGCACCGGCGCCAGCGACAACCTGACCGACTCGAAGGCCGGCGGCAACGCGCTGACCAACGGGCACGACGGCGGCATCGCCGGCAACATCGCGCAGGTTCCGGTCGGCGGCGCGGCCAGCGTCTTCGGCGACGGTGGAGCCCTCGGCGCGCTGGGCCACGGCGCCGCGACCAACGACGTCATGTCCACGGCGGGCGGCAACTCGGCCACCAACGGTGACCGCGGCGCGATCGCCGGCAACATCATCAGCGGCCAGGCGCTCCCGATCGCCCAGGTCTTCGGCGACGCGGCCAGCGTCGGCGGCGTCGCGACCGGCAACGGTCTCAACACCACCGCGGGCAAGGCCGGCGGCAACACCAGCACCTCCGGTGTCGAAGGCGCCATCTCCGGCGACCTCATCGACGTGCCGGTCTCGGCCGTCCCGCAGGTCTTCGGCGACGCGGCCACCGTCGGCGGCGTGGCACACGCCCTCGGCGACAACCAGACCGTCGGCACCGTCGGCGGCGCGAGCCACACCGTGGGCGACGAGAGCGGCCTGTCCGGTGTCGACGGCCAGGTGCCCGTCGGCGCGCTGGTCCAGGTCTTCGGCGTCCCGCTGGAGCTGATCGGCAACGCGACCGCGCTGTCGCACAACGACACCGTGATCACCGACGAGCCGCAGCTCAACCTGCCGATCCAGGGCTCGGAGCTGGGCACCAACGAGCTCCCCTCGCTGGGCTCCATGGGTTCCCTCGGCGGCACCAACGGCCTGGGCTCGCTGGGTTCGCTTGACTCCCTGGGTGGCGGCAACAGCCTCACCTCCCTGGACTCCCTCGGTGGCGGCAACGGCCTCGGCTCCCTGGGTGGCGACAGCCTGACCTCGCCGCTGGACTCGCTGGGTGGCGGCAACGGCCTGACCTCGCTCGACTCCCTGGGTGGCGGAAGCCTGACCTCGCCCCTGGACTCGCTGGGCGGCAACGGCCTGCAGGTCCCGACCGGCAACTACGGCACCCAGCGCGCCGACCTGCCGAACACCGGCACCCTGCCGATCAACTCGCTGAACGGCCTCGCCGTGCTGCAGAACCTGGGCCACCTCCCGGGCCTGCCCGGCAACACCCAGCGTGCGGACGTCCCGGCGCTGACCACCCTCCCGGTGGCCCTGCCGCTGACCGAGCTGCCCACCACCGGCACGCTCCCCACCAGCATGCCGACCACGGGCACCCTGCCCCTGGTGGCACTGCCCACCACCGGCACCCTGCCGACCACCGGCACCACGCCGACCACCGGCACCCTGCCGGTCGTCACCGAGCTGCCCGTCCTGAACTCCGCCGAGGCCACCCCGAACCTGCAGGTTCCGGCCCTGGCGCAGATGGACTCCTCGCCGCTGAACCTCTTCCAGAAGGCGCTGGCGAGCCTGACCGGCCGTTTTCACACCAAGTGACTATGAGTCGTTAGAACACTGATTTACCCCGAAACGGGCCCAAGAGCAGCCAGCTCTTGGGCCCGTTTTTTTTGGTTGCGTCCTGAGGTGCGGCTAGAAGCCTGTGTTTTTTGGCCAGCGCGCTCACAAACTCGCGCCGCCAGGTCGCCCCTGACTTCCAGCGTAAGTGCGGCTTTTGTTTGTAGGGGGCGACCTACCGTCGCGAGTTGGGGCGGCCTGGCGGCCGCGAAAGAGGGCGCGCGGCGGTGAAGTCTCCACTCGCAGAGCTCGCGGAGACCCTGTGGTCCCGGCAAACAGCGGTGGCCGAGTTTTAGAGGGCGTCCGGAAACTGATGTCATGTCGTCCAGTTTGGTGCCTAGGAGACCGCTGAATAAGTCGATCTGAAGATCAATTGAAGTCGCCTGACCAGCGCTTTCATATTTGATCAATCATCCGAACGCTGTTATTCAGCAGTCTCCTAGGGCCGCGTGACTGACGGGGACTTTCACATGGTCTGTTCTGGTGAAGGGGCCTTTTGCGAGGTTGAGTCGAGGGAAGGTCCCCTTCGGTCGCTACCCAGGTTTGCCGTGTGCCCTGATGGGAGCCTTCACGGCGTTTAACGCTGTCATGGTGGCCTTCAGGGGCACGTATGAAACGGTCATGGCGGTATGAAACGGGCGAATGGGTAGACTTTTCGTCCTTTGTGGAGGGTAGCGGCGGCTGCTGCGACAGTTCTCAGACGCGTTCTTAGTGGTGCGTGTCGGGGGCGGGTCTGGATGAACCGGTGACTGGCTCGGCTGAGTCTTGGCGGTTCCGCACACTGTGAAGTCTTGGTGGGTTTGAAAGTCTTGGTGGGGTTGGGGGTTGGGGGTGGGTGGTTAGGAGAATTGGAGGGATCTTTTTGCTAGGCCGTGCCAGTAGCCGCTTATTTTTGTTTGGGGTTTTTGGGTGGTTGTGCTTGCGCCGAGTGAGACGAAGAGGGGGGCGAAGTGTTCTGTGCGGGGGTGGGCCAGGGGGGCTGCTGGGGCTTTGTGCTGGAAGTCCAGTAGGGCGTCCAGGTCTCCGGTGCTGAGGGTTTCGGCGCCCCAGTGGTCGAACTCGGTCGACCAGGTGGGCGGGGTGCCGTTGGGGCCGTCCACCTGACGGAGTGCGCTCAGGTTGTGGGTGAAGAAGCCGCTTCCGATGATCAGGACGCCCTCGTCGCGTAGGGGGGCCAGGCGTTTGCCGAGGTCGAACAGCTGCTGGGGGTCCAGGGAGGGCATTGAGATCTGCAGTACTGGGAGGTCCGCTTTCGGGAACATCTCCACCAGGGGTACGTAGGCGCCGTGGTCCAGGCCGCGGTCCGGGGCGTCGTGAACTGGGGTTTGGGGAGTTTTCAGGAGCTTGCGGACCTTTGCGGCCAGGTCCGGTGCTCCCGGTGCCTCGTACTTCACCGCGTAGTAGTGGTCGGGGAAGCCCCAGAAGTCGTAGACCAGGGGCACGGTGGTGGTTGCGCCCAGGGTTAAGGGGGCCTCTTCCCAGTGGGCCGAGACGACCAGGATTGCCTTGGGCTTCTCGAGGTCTGTGGACCACTCCGCCAGTTGGCGTGTCCAGGTTTCGTCGTCCGCCAGGGGCGGGGCGCCGTGGCTCAGGTAAAGGACCGGGGTCCGTGTCTGGGTTTCGGGCGAGGACATCGCCGCCTCCAAGTGTTGAAAGTTCAACTACATGGTACCTGACACTGGGAAGGGTCGCGATATTCCTGGGGTCGGTCAGTTCCTGGTTGCGGCTTCGAGGTTTGCCGCCACGCGCTCGAGCACTCGGTGGGTGGTCAGGTATTCCTCGTCGCTGACGCCCTCGGTCACCATGGCGCGGTACGCCACTACCGCGTTTTGCGTGCGGACATGTGCGGCGCGGCCATCTTCGGTCAACGTGAACCCGGTGCCGTCGGTGCTGGTGGTGAGCCAGCCGCGGTGGCGGAAGTCGTCCAGCAGAGGATTCATCAGGTCGCCCTGGGTGACGAACGGTGCCATCGCTCGCTCGACGCCCTCCTGGGTGCCCGCGCCGTTGGCGATCGTGTTGAGTGCCTGCCAGTGCCGCCGGGTGAGCGATTCCGTGCGCAGGGTGGCGTCGAGAACGGCTTCGAGAAGCTGGTGCACGTGGACCAGCCAGTAACCGAGGGGTTTCATGAGAGGCTCCTCAATGTCAACGAACAAGTGCATGTAAAAATACATGCATATGGCCGGAGAGGCAAGCCAGTGACGGATCCCGTGGTCGAGGTCGAGCGGGCGATGATCGCCATCCGGCGGAGCCAGGCACGCCGTGCGTTGTCGAAGATCGCCCGCCCCCGCGCCGCAGACGCCCCCGAGCAGGCGGTGATGGAGCTCCTGGACGTAGTCGAGGAATACACGGACCGAGGCGAACCAAGCACGGTCACCACCCTCGGCACCGCACTGGGAGTAGACCAGCCCCGAGCCAGCAGGCTGGTAGCCCGAGCAGTCGACCTAGGCCTCCTGAAGCGCGAAGCGGATCAGAGCGACGGCAGGCGAACAGTCTTAACACCAACCGAAGCAGGCACCGCCAGCCTGAACAAAATGCACGCCTTCCGCCAAGCAGTCTTCGCGGAGGCAATGGCGAACTGGTCCCCAGCAGACCAGCAAACCTTCGCCCGCCTCCTAACCGACTTCATCACCAACTACACCAAAAAAACCCACAAATCCTAACCCCAGCCACCCAACCCAGCCACAACACCCAAAAACAAAACCCGCACTTTCGTACCTGACCAGTGGCGACCTGGCGGCGCGAGTTTGTGAGCGCGCTGGCCAAAAAACACAAGCTACTCGTGGGCCAGATCAGTAAACCGGCTGTAGTGCAGCTGATGCGCGACCACGATGGTGCTGGTCGGTCCGGCACGGTGCTTCGCCAGGATCAGGTCGGCCTCGCCGGCGCGCGGGTCGTCGCGCTCCCAGGCGTCGGGGCGGTTGATCAGCAGGACGATGTCCGCGTCCTGCTCCAGCGAGCCGGACTCACGGAGGTCGGACAGCATCGGGCGCTTGTCGGTCCGCTGCTCGGGACCACGGTTCAGCTGGCTGATCGCGATCACCGGGACTTCGATCTCCTTGGCCAGCAGCTTCAGCTGCCGCGAGAACTCCGAGACTTCCTGCTGCCGCGACTCGACGCGCTTGCCCGAGGTCATCAGCTGCAGGTAGTCCACGACCACGAGCTTGAGGTCGTGACGCTGCTTGAGCCGCCGGGCTTTCGCCCGGATCTCCATCATCGTCATGTTGGGCGAGTCGTCGACGAACAGCGGCGCCTCGGAGACCTCGCTCATCCGCCGGGCCAGCCGGGTCCAGTCGTCGTCGGACATCTTGCCACCGCGCATGTCCGCCAGCCGGATCCTCGCTTCGGCGGAGAGCATGCGCATGACGATCTCGGTGCGGCTCATTTCCAGCGAGAAGACGACGCTGGTCAGGCCGTGTTTGATCGACGCCGAGCGGACGAAGTCCAGCCCGAGGGTCGACTTGCCGACACCGGGACGGGCCGCGACGATGATCATCTGGCCGGGGTGCAGGCCGTTGGTCACGTCGTCGAACTCGGCGAACCCGGTCGGGATGCCGCGCGCCGAACCGCCGCGGGAGGCGATGGCGTCGATCTCGTCCATCGTCGGCTGGAGCAGCTCTTCCAGTGCGACGTAGTCCTCGCTGGTGCGCCGCTCGGTGACATCGTAGATCGCGGCCTGTGCGCGGTCGACCACTTCGTCGATGTTCGCGCCGTCGGCCGCGGCCGCGCCGTAGCCGTACTGCACGATCCGGGTGCCCGCTTCGACCAGGCGCCGCAGCACCGCCTTCTCCGCGACGATCTCCGCGTAGTACCCGGCGTTGGCCGCCGTGGGCACCGTGGCGATGAGCGTGTGCAGGTACGGCGCGCCGCCGACGCGGCCCAGTTCGCCGCGCCGCTCCAGCTCGGCGGACACGGTGATCGGGTCCGCCGGCTCGCCGCGGCCGTACAGGTCGAGGACGCAGTCGTACACCGCCTGGTGCGCGGGGCGGTAGAAATCGTCGGGGCCGAGCGCTTCGATGACGTCGGCGATCGCGTCCTTGGACAGCAGCATCCCGCCGAGTACGGACTGCTCGGCGGCGATGTCCTGCGGCGGCTGGCGGTCGAATTCGCCTGCCCGGGGCCCCGGTTCACTCGGACCGGGGTCGGACTCCGCGTACATCGGACTGCGGTCGTCGGTCAGCGCCACCGCCGCGAACACCCCCTCATCATGCGAACACCAGTTCGATTATGCCGGATTTTCCGCGCTCGGGCACTCTTTCCGCCGAAAGCGCGTCGGTACTGCTCTCCCGGGCGGGCCCTCGTCCTGCTCCCTGTCCCCAGATGATGTCCCAGGGGGCCCGCCCGCCGTGCTTGCCACGCCGGGCGCCTGCTGGACGCCCGCCGGGCAACACCGTGAGTACCGGTCTGCCCGGCACGCTAGATCCCCCGGAAGGACTAGCGCAATTCAGCTTGGGGACTCTCCTGTGGACAACCTGGGGATGACTGGGGGCAACCAGTCACAGGTGCCGCGAACGCTGTGGACAACTTGGGGACAAGCTTGACCGATTCGCAAAGAAGCGCAGGTCAGACCCTGTGTGAAAGCTGTGGAAAACTTTGCCGAAACCCGTTCGGCGTGTCGCGCGAACTCCGTCGTTCGGCGTGTCGCGAACGGGCCTGTCCGGCACGAGGGACCACACCTGTGGATGAATGCTACGGAGGGTAGAGCGATGACCCGGTCGGCTGAACGGAGTACACAGCAGGTCTCGGTGAACCCGCCCTGCACGCTGAGTGACCACTTGCGGAGAACGTGCTGGTAGGACGATCACGAGGTGGTCAGCCCAGGGTTTCCCGCGGTACCCGCGTGGTTCACCGAGTGTTCGCTGCGGCGCGGACCGTACCGATCAGCTCAGCGTGCTCTGGGCGTTGCGCAGCCGCTCGCCCAGCATCTGCGGGGTCGCCGGGGTGAACACGACGAGCGAGTCGCCGCGTCCCGGGCGCTCCTCCATCAGCCAGCGGCCTTCGTCCGTGTCGATGAAGTTCAGCGGACGCTCGCTGCGTCGCCGGGTGCCGGCCTCGGTGCGGGACGCCACGTAGAGACTGCCCGCTCCCGTCCGCGGAGCCTTGAGGATCCGCTGGGCCTCCTTGATCGGCGACGGCGGCGTGCCGCGACCGGGCGCGGCACGCATGATCGAGACCTCGCCCTCGTCGTCGGCGGGCCTGCCGCTGGTGAACTCGCTCTTGCTCAGCACGATCGGCTGCCCGTTGCCGGGCCTGCCCAGCGGGATCTGGTCGACGAAGGACTGGAGCAGCAGCTCCGGCCGCACGTGCTTGACGACGACCTCGTCCTCGTTGATGTAGCGCATCAGCACGAAACCGCCGCCGCTGCCGCTGCCCGCGAGCACGGTGAAGTTCTTCGGGCGGTTTTCGAACTCGCCCTCGAACCAGCCGTAGTACTCCAGCTGGGGGCGCGAGATGGACTCGACCACGGAAATCAGGTCGCGGTCCATCCCGCGTGGCCCCATCAGCCCGTGCTCCGTCAGCACCGCGTTGACCTGCTGGTCGAGGATTCGCTGAGCCTCGGCGTCGTACCAGGTCGGGATGCCCGAGAGGGTCTGATGCGGTTCACCGCCCCGGCGCCTGATCAGGTTGAGCAGCGTCGGGGTGGTGAACTTCAGTGGCTGGTCCAGCACAGTTGTTTTCCCTGGTCTCATTCGCCGATGACGGGAGGTGCGGTGAGGTCATCCGAGCCGAACAGCTCGTTGGGGTCCTCGGAGACGAGGTACTTGGTGGTGTGCTCCTCGTCCTCGCCGCCCTTGGCGCCCTTGCCGTGACCCATGCCGCCCATCCCGGAGGCACCGGGACGGCCCGAACCGGCGCCCGCGGCGCCACCAGCGGCACCGCCGCGCAGCCCACCGGCACCCGCGCCGGCGCCCGCTTCAGCCGCGCCGGAGAACGCACCGGCCCCACCGGGACCGAAACCGCCGACACCGAAGCCACCGGCCCCGGCCCCGGCGCCGGAACCCGAGCCACTGCCCGCGCCCCCGCCGCTGCCGAAGCTGCCGGGGCCGAAGCCAGCGCCGCCGCCGCCGCCGGGGCCGAACCCGCTGGAGTAGTCGCCGCTGCTCGGCGGGGTGTAGCCGCTCGTCGAGGTGGTGCCGTCGTAACCGCTGCCCGGCGTGTGCGTGCCCGGCGGGAGGTTGGTGCCGGTCGGCGGGTGGTACGTGTTGCTGCCGGGCGGAATCGAGGAGGTGGGCACCTTCGTGTCGAACTTCGGCACGGTGGTCTTCGGGAGGTTGGTCTTCGGCGGGTTGAACCCACCGCTGCCGCCGCCGACGTTGCCCCCGCCGCCCCCGAAGTTGCCGCCGCCACCGTTGCCGAAGTTGCCGCCGCCGGTGCCATCGGACATCTGGTTGCCCTGCCACGCGCTGAACTGCGGCATGCTCGACGCGTTCTGCGCGCTCGCGTTGTAGTACGCGTTGAAGGCGGTGACATTGGTCTGGCCCTGCTCGTTGTACTTGTTGATCTCGTCGTCTTTGTCGCTGAACGGGTTCACCCCGTCCAGGAACCCGGACTCGGGCGGCTTCGACGAGATCTCCTGGACCTTGGACTTCGCGGTGTCGAAGCATTCGGCCTGGGTGCTCAGGTAGGTGTGGCTCTTCTGCAGGTTCGCGGCCGAGTCCTGCAACCAGGTGCCCAGCGGGTGCGCGCCACCCTGCGCCGCCGAGGCCGCGTTGCCCTGCCAGGCGGCGTCCATCGACTTGTTGATCGCGGTGATCTGCTGGGCCCTGGCGTCGTGGACGCCCTGCAGGGTCTGGGCCGCGCCCGCGCCACCGTGCAGCGACGCCGAGCTACCCGGACTGATCTGCTCCCAGATCTTGCGCGCGTCGATCGAGCGGCCGCCGATGTTCGCTTCGGCGTGCTGCGCGTCCGGCCCGCCGCTGAACAGCCCGACCAGGCTGCCGACGACCGCGCCGACCCCGGCGCCGACCACGGTGCCGACGCCCGGCACGACCGAGCCGATCGCGGCACCGACGCCCGCGCCGACCGCCGCGTCCTTCAGCTCTTTACCGACGGTGTTGGAGTCATTCCCCATGACGTGCCACCCCTTCCAGGACGGTCAGCTCCGCGCTGTTCACGCGGCCCCCTTGAGATGCTGGATCATCGCGTCCGCGACCTTCTGCGCGATCGGACACGGGTTGGACGTGTTCTGGCCGACCGGAAGCAGGGTCGAGACCTGGACCGCGAGCTGGTCGGTCACGCCGACCCAGAGTGCGCAGAATCCGCTGGTCCGGCTGTCTTGGATCTCGCTGAAGACAGCCGGGTACCCGGAAACGGTGACCGGTTCGAAGTACGCGGCTTGCTTCTTGCCGGCGTAGATGTCGCTGAGGCCACCGGTGTTGACGGGCAGGGGTGCGATGACCACCGCGTTGGAGTCGGAGGTGGTCGAGAGCCACTTGCAGTTCACACCTGTCGAGCCGTTGACCTTCTCTCCCGCGCCGGTCAGGCCGATCGTGCTCACCTGGGCCGCCGAGAGCGCGGTGCAGGGGTCCGCGAGCAGACCCGTGGTCGGCAATGCGGCCGGTACACGGGGCGCGGCGCCAGCGGGGGTGCTACTGGGCGTCCCAGCCGACCCGGTGGGCTCAGCGGTGCCGCCGGCCTTGCCGGTGCAGGCGGTGAGCAGGCCGAGGGCCGCGAGGGCGGCCGCTGCGAGCCGGATGGTGCGGAACATGCTTCAGACTCCTTGACCGGACTTACCAGTGGCATGCGCGGCGTCGGCCTCGCCCTGTTTGATCTTGCCGCTCGCTTTTTCCAGGGCCTCGATGTAGTTCGACACGTACGTGTACATGCGCTTGTGCTGCTCGAGGAGCGTGTCGCCGGAGATTTTCGCACCCTTGTCGATGAAGTCACCGCTGGCGAACTCCGTACCTGGCGGCTTGACCGAGGCGACGGTCTGCGCGTTCGTGACGTCGTTCAAGAGGTCGCTCTGCAGCTTTTTCCACTGGTTGATGACGCCCTGGACCTCGTCGGGGCTGAATTTGTAGCCGCCGGCGCTGCCTCCGCTGCCGACCTGGATCGGCGCGGGCGGCGGCACGCTGGTCAACGAGTCGGTCACCGTGTTCGGCTGCTGGCCCATGCTCTCGATCCCCTTCGCTACTTCCCGCGTCCCCGTTCGGCGAGATCAGCACCTTGGATGTTAACGCAGTCCTTCTGGTTCCGACTCCGGAAGGGGAAACCAGGCCTATCTCGATGACTCCGGAACGCGAAGAAGGCGGGACACCCCGTGAGGAGTGTCCCGCCTTCTTTGACCGGCAGCTGCCGGGAACTACTTGGCCTTGACCTCGAGGCGAACCTCGACCTTGACGTCCGGGTGCAGCCGGGCGCCGACCGAGTGCTTGCCCACGGTCTTGATGTGGTCCTTCAGCTCGATGACGCGCTTGTCGAGCAGCGGGCCACCGGCCGCCTTGATCGCCGAGACGATGTCGGTGGTGGTGACCGAACCGAAGAGCTTCTTCGAGCCCTCGGCCGACTTGGCGGACAGCTCGATGGCCCCGAGGCCCTCCAGCGTCGCCTTGATCTCCTTGGCGTGGTCGAGGTCGCGGATACGGCGACCCTCCTGCGCGCGGCGGATGGTCTGCACGTTCTTCTCCGCGCCCTTGCTCGCCGCGATGGCGTAACCACGGGGGAACAGGTAGTTACGCGCGTAGCCGTCCTTGACCTCGACGATGTCGCCGGGTCCACCGAGGTTGGCGACGTCGGTGGTGAGAATGATCTTCGCCATGACGTGCCTCCTTAGCGTGCGGTCGAGGTGTAGGGGAGCAACGCCATCTCGCGGGAGTTCTTGACCGCGATGGCGACGTCACGCTGGTGCTGGCTGCAGTTGCCGGTCACGCGACGGGCACGGATCTTCCCGCGGTCGGAGATGTACTTCCGAAGCAGGTTGGTGTCCTTGTAGTCGATCGCTTCCGGGCGGCCCTTTTTCTCGGCCTTGCAGAACACGCAGACCTTCTTCTTGGGCTTGCGAATGGGTGGCTTAGCCACGGTTTACTCCTGGATGTTCACGTAGTGGTTGTGTATCTCGCAGATGCTGAAGCAGAGGCTCAGAACGGGGGTTCGTCGGCGAAACCGCCGCCGCCGCCACCGGATCCACCGGAGGGCGGGGCGGAACCCCACGGGTCGTCGGCCGGGGCGCTGTTACCGCCGCCACCGGATCCGCCGGACTCACCACCGAAGCCACCGCCTCCGCCGCCGCGGCTGACCTTGTTCACCTTGGCGGTCGCGTACTTGAGCGAGGGGCCGATCTCCTCGACCTCGAGCTCGACGACGGTGCGCTTCTCGCCTTCCTTCGTTTCGAAGGAACGCTGCTTGAGCCTGCCCTGCACGACCACGCGGGCACCGCGGGTCAGCGACTCGGCCACGTTCTCCGCGGCCTGGCGCCAGATGTTGCAGCGCAGGAACAGCGCCTCGCCGTCCTTCCACTCGCCCGAAGCCTTGTCCAGCATGCGGGGCGTGGACGCGACAGTGAAGTTCGCGACCGCCGCGCCGGACGGGGTGAAGCGGAGCTCAGGGTCGGACGTCAGGTTGCCGATCACCGTGATGACGGTGTCTCCAGCCATCGGGGGACTCCTTCGCCTCAGGCCTTGGCGGCGGCGGGAGCGGCCGCGGCGGGAGCAGCGGCCTCAGTCGTCGCGGCGGCGGGGGCCGCAGCAGGAGCGGCGGCGGCAGCGGGAGCCGCAGCGGCGGCAGGCGCGGGGACCTTGGCCGCGACGCGCTTGATCTCGCGACGCATGACCTTCGTGCGCAGCACGGTCTCCTGCAGCGAAAGCTGGCGGTCGAGCTCCTTGACGGCGTCCGACGTGGAGTTCAGGTCCAGCAGGGCGTAGATGCCCTCAGCGTGCTTCTTGATTTCGTACGAGAGCCGCCTCCGGCCCCAAACGTCGACCTTTTCAACGCTGCCGCCGGTCGTCCGGATCACGTTCAGGAACGTGTCCAGCGTCGGGGCGACTGTGCGCTCGTCGAGCGTGGGATCGAGGATGACCATTACCTCGTAATGGCGTGACACAACCACTCACCTCCTATGGGCTCACGGCCATGGACTGTCCATGGCAGGAGGGTTTTGTCGAGGTAAGCGTACCCGGCCCTGTTCAGACGCGGCGCAGCACCCAGGTGCGGACCAGCGCGGCGGTCACTCCGGCGAGCACGACGACGGCCAGGAGCATCGGCAGCTGGACGTCGCTGCCGACCCCGGACGACGCGAGCGACTCGGCGTTACCGGCGTTGCGGACGTCGGTGCCCTGGCCGCTCTGGCCGTTCGCGCCGGCGATGCCGAACTGCGGGGCCTGCTGGTCACCGGGCAGCGGGCTGTTCGACGGGTAGCGCACGCCCGGCGGCACGGCGAAGCCCGGCGAAGCCGACGGGATGTTGCCGTAGTCGCGCTGCGGGGCGGTGCCCGTGACGCCGCCGGTGCCGAGCGACAGGTTCCCCGGAGTGCCTGGAGCGGTGTACGTGCCGCCGTTCTGAGTACCGGTGCCTGTGTTCGAGTTGGGCGTGGTCGGCGCGGTGTAGTCCGTGGCGATTGTGGTCAGCCCTGCGGCGCAGGCGCCCGCGACCTTGTTCGTGATGTTCGTCAGCGTGGTCTGCTTGTCGCTCGTGCTGTTGCCGAGGCCGTCGGCGTTCTGAAGCGCGGCGGCGACCGACTTGGCCACCTCGGTGCTCGCGATGGAGCTTCCCGCGGTGTTGGGGATTTTGCCGACGATCATCGTCTGGCCGTTGATCGCGGTCGACAGTTTGTCCGGGTTAACGCCGTTGACCGGGATGAGCAGGAAGTATTTGACGCTTTCCTGAGCGGCCTGCTTCACCATGCCGCTCACGACGGAACCCTTGACCGCGACCTGGTCGCCCATGCTGCCGCTGACCGCGCCGGTGCAGCCGTCAGCGAGCGTGGTCGCCGCGGACGCGGTTCCGCTCATGAAGAAGGCGCCGCCGGTGACGAAGGCCGCCAGTGCGGTGACCGTGAGCGCTTTGCGGGTGGTCTGCCAGATCAGGGTCTTCCGCACGAGCGCTGTCCTCCGGTGGGGAGTCGGTGGGCATGAAATGGTGCAACAGGTACTCAACGAGCCGGTGCCGAGAAAGATACTAGGTGGTCGGACTAGGAAGTAGCGATCATTCGGCGGAGCACCCAGGTGCGGACCAGGCCCGCACTGACTCCGGAGAGTGCCAGAACCGCGATCAGCACCGGCCACTGGCTGCCGTTCGAGAAACCGTCGCCCACCGTGGGGAGCGCTTCGGCCTGTCCCGCGTTTTGGATTCCCGCGTTCCCGGCCGGGGTGCCGTCCGGCCCGACGAGGCCGAACTGGGGCGCGTAACCGGGGATCTGGCTGCCGTACCGCAGCCCCGGCGACGGGGTGAACAGACCGGCCAGTGCCATCGGGATGGAGCTGTAGTCGCGCATCGGCGAGTAGCCGGTGGACAGGTCGAACGGCAGGCCGCCGAAGTTCGGGGAGAACGTGCCGGGCAGCAGGGGGCTGTTCGCGTCGGGGATCGGGAGCGAGCCCGCCGGGGTGCCGCCCTGTGCCGGGGAGCCACCGGGGCCGCCGCCCTGCGCGGGCGGTTGCTGCGGGTTGCCGCCGGTCCCGGGCTTCGCCGGTGCGGGCTTGCTGGAGCCACTCAGCGATTTACCAGCGTCGGTCGCTGCTTTACCGAGCCCTTGGCTCGTGCCGACGACCCCCTGGTTGACCGCGCTGGCGACCGGTGCGCCGATCACTGGGACGGGTGCGATGACGGTGTCCACCACGGTGACGGTGACTCGGCAGAGAGTGTTGAGCAGCGCGTTGATGGTCCCGGTCAGGATCTCCACCCCGGGCGTGGGGCCCGCATTGCCCAGGTTCAGTGGGATACCAAGCAGGGGGGTGGTGCCGAAGATCGTGTCGCCCGGTTTCGCCGTGACCGAACCACCGCACGCGGCGGTCTTGGTTTCGGCGGCGGAAGCGGTGCCCGGGAGGCCGAGCACGGCTGACCCCGCGAGAACGAGGGCCGTCGCCCCTACGGCGGTAGCCCTCCGTGTCCGACCCTGCATGGCTCTCGACCCCTTCGGCACGTCCGATCCGGTACGTCTCTACCCGGAACCTCTACCGGTGATAACGACGCTATCCGAGACGAGTAACGCCCGCTCACTCGAAAGCGTCAGGCATTCGAGTGGAAGCGGGCGTTACTGAAGGTGACTTCGGGTCAGGCGGGCTTGCGGCGAAGCCAGACGCGCACGAGTGCGGCCGCGACCACGGCCAGCGCCAGCACCGCGAGCAGCAGTGGAAGCTTGGCGGGCGTCATCGCGGCGGGCAGGGCCTGCGCGCTGCCGGACTTCTGCTCGTCGACCGTCGGCACCTGGCCGTCGAGCGGGACCGTCTGGCCGGGGATGACCGTGGTGATGACCGGGGCCTGCACGAAGTTGGCGGGCAGGAGCGCGTTGCCGGTGAAGATGCCGGAGAGCGCGTCGCCACCCGATCCGGCTGAGCCACCGGGGCCGGTCACCACCGGGTCGATCTGGTTGCCGGGCTCACCGGGCTTCGGCGGGTTCGGGGGAATCGGGATCGGCGGCTCGGTGGGGTCGTTCGGCGGTACGACGACAGGCGGTTTCACGATCGGCTGAAGAAGCCCCTGCGTTCCGTTGCCGACACCGTTCACCACGCTCTGCGCCGCAGGGCACACGGTGTTCGCGGCGGCGTCGCCGACCACCGGCACCTCGCCGACGCCGAGACCGCGCACCACGTCGCCCACCGGCAGCGTGAGCAGCGGGGACCTGCCGTCGCGGCTGGACTTGGCCTTCGAGTCGAGGCCGACGGTGAGCCGGTTGGGGGCGTTCAGCGGGGCGCCCGCGTCCAGGGTGAGGCCGTCGCCGGTCTTCCCGTTCTGCAGCGTGGCGTCACAGTCGCCGCTCAACGTCGGAGACGGGCTGTCCGCCGCCATCGCCGTCATTGGGAAGGCGACCGCGGCCGAAACGGCCATCGCGAACCCGAAAACGGTGATCCGACCAGCGTTCTTCCCCATACAGCCCTCCGGCATTCGGACCCAGCGTGCCTCACGGAACGCGCTCACGGTACTCCACGAGCGTGACCAAGCGGGCCTTCAGGGGCGGGATTCGCCCGGTAGTAGCGTGCTCGTATGCACATTGGCGCCCACGTCCGCGACGACGATCCGCTGGCCGCGGTCGCCGAGCGCGAAGCCGACGTCGTCCAGTTCTTCCTCTCCGACCCGCAGGGCTGGAAGGCGCCCAAGCCGCACCCCCACGGCGAGGCGATCAAGGACGCACCCGTCGACGTGTTCATCCACGCGCCGTACCTGATCAACGTCGCCTCGCTGAACAACAAGATCCGGATCCCGTCGCGGAAGAACGTCACCCAGCACGCGACCGGGGCGGCCGCGATCGGCGCGAAGGGACTCATCGTGCACGGCGGGCACGTACGAGAAGGTGAGGACGTCGAGCAGGGCCTCGCGAACTGGCGGAAGCTGTTCGAGCGGGAGGCCGAGAAGGGCGGGTTCGCGGTCCCGATTCTCATCGAGAACACCGCGGGCGGTGAGAACGCGATGACCAGGGAACTTGATGTCATCGCGCGGTTGTGGGACCAGGTCGGGGAGTTCGGGGCCGGGTTTTGTTTGGATACTTGTCACGCGTACGCGGCTGGGTGGGATCTTGGGGAAGCTGTCGCGCGGGTCAAGGCTATTACCGGACGGATTGATCTCGTGCATCTGAACAACTCGCGGGACGAGTTCGGGTCCGCCCGGGATCGGCATGCGAACGTTGTCGGCGGGGACGGGACCATTGATCCCGAGGTCCTGGTGGGGGTTGCGGCTGAGGCCGGGGCGCCGGTGGTGGTGGAGACGCCTGGGGATGGGCAAGCCGGGGATATCGCTTATCTTCGGGAGAAGCTGGTTTAGTCCTGTTTTTTGGCCAGCGCGGTTACGAACTCGTGCCGCTGGGTCGTTACTGGTCCCCAGCGTGAGTGCGGGTTTTTGGTTGGGTCCTGAGGTGTGGTTAGAAGCCTGTGTTTTTTGGCCAGCGCGCTTACAAACTCGCGCCGCCAGGTCGCCCCGACTTCCAGCGTAAGTGCGGCTTTGTTTGTAGGGGGCGACCTACCGTCGCGAGTTGGGAGGCCCTGGCGGGCCTGAAAGAGGGCGCGCGGCGGTGAAGTCTCCCCTCGCAGGGCTCGGGGAGACGCTGTGGCTGGGGCAAACGGCTGGGGTTGGGTGTTGGTGTTGGTGTTGTGGTTGGGGCGGACTGCTGGGGTTGGGTTTTTGTTGTTTCTGATGTGCCAGGGTTCTCTTCGCTACTTGGCTGGGGAGGCTGTTTGGGCGTTTTTTTTGGTGTCTTTGGTGTTTTCTAGGACTCCGCCTGTTGGGTCGTCGTCGCCTGCTTGGCGGATAAGGTCTTTTGCGGGGTTGTAGATTTCTTGGACTACTAGGGTGCAGAGGGCTATTACTGCCAGGTCGCGGATTATTACCGTGCTGAGGAACCAGCCTTCGGGGAGGCCTTTGTGGTCCACTCCCAGGTAATAGAACATTCGGGGGGCCCAGACCAGGGCGTCGATGACCATCCAGGCCAGCAGGATGCGCCAGCGGGGTATTGCCAGTACCGCCAGTGGGACCAGCCAGAGGGAGTACTGGGGGCTCCAGACCTTGTTGGTCAGGAGGAACGCCGCGACCACCAGGAAACAGAGTTGGGCCAGGCGTGGGCGTCGGGGGGCGGTCAGGGCAATGTAGGCGATTCCCGCGCAGCAGGCCAGGAAAAGGACTGCCACCACGATGTTGAGCCAGGTCGGGGTGGTGCCTCGGGGCAGCACGCCGTCGAACCCGGTCCAGCCGCTGAGGTAGGACACCACGTTGTAGACGGAGTCCGGGTCCATCGGGCGGACCGTGTTCAGCCTGAAGAACTCCTGCCAGCCCTGGGGCGCCGCGAGGTAGAACGGCACGTTGACGATCAGCCAGGTCGCCGCCGTGAAACCCGCCGCGATCGACCACTGCTTCAGCTTCCCGCTGCGCAGGCACAGGACGAACAGGGCGCCCAACAGGAAAAGTGGGTATAGCTTCGCTGCCGCGCCCAGGCCCAGGAGGATTCCGGCTACTTCCGGGCGTTTTCGCGACCAGGCCAGCAGGGCTGCCGCGGTCAGGGCGGTGGCTATCGCGTCGAAATTGGTGAAAGCGTGCACCAGGATCAAGGGTGAGATCGCCACTAGGAGTGCGTCCCACGGTCTGCGTTTGGCCGTCCGGCCCACCGCCCAGACCGTGACCAGCCAGGCGAGCGCCAGCCAGAAGGCCGTGATGTTGAAATACACCGCCACCGGGAGCGCGCCCGGTAGCCAGCCCGCTTCCGCACCCGCCAGCCAGCCCTGGGCGATGCGCGCGTTGACCCACTGGAACATGCCGGTGACCACCGGATACTCCATGTAGCGGGTGCGGGCCTTCTGCGATCCCGCGTCCTCGACCCACGAGGACACGTACGGGAAGGTCTGCGGGTCGTTGAGGTGTTCCGCCGAGTACAGCGGGACGATGTCCGAGTAGCACATCGCGACGAACGGGCGTCCGGCCCGCCAGTCGAGCTGGCTGGCGCCGGAGCTGTCCTGGTACTGCTGGATGCACGAGCCCTTGCCGAACCAGCTGAGCATCAGCATGAACATCGCGAACAGCAGCGCCACCCGCTGAGGTGACCAGAACCAGTGCCTGCCGACCGCCGCGTGTTCCCCGAGTGGGCCGCCGATGGGTCTGGTCGCGGCCGCCGCGAGGGGGTCCGTCCAGCTCGGGATGACCCGCTCCCCTGGGGTCAGGGAGAGGGGAGCCGCATCGGGCTCCGGGGCGGTGGTCTGCTCGGACACTTGGCGGATGTTAGCGGTATGGCGGTGAAGGTCCCACTACATCCAAGTATTTGTGGCAGAGCGTTACTTCGGGTTTTCGTAGAACGCCGTGAGCACCTCTGCGGCGGCGCCGAGCGCCACGACGTCCTCGCCGAGCTCGCTCACTTCGACGCGGATCCGCTGCCAGTGCGGCACGGGCAGGAGCTCGGCCAGCTGGGCCTCGACGGCTTCGCGGTAGACGTCCGGTGCCGCGTGCACGGCCCGTCCCGCCAGCACGACGCGCTCCAGATCCAGCACCTGGACCAGGTCGGCGAGGCCGATGCCGAGCAGGCCCGCCGCTTCTCCGGTGCTCGCCGCCGCGTTGTGCAGGACCTCGACGCAGCCGCGGCGGCCGCAGCCGCAGCGTGGCCCGTCGAAGGCGAGTGTGGTGTGCCCGAACTCGCCGGCGTTCGTCCGCGGGCCCCGGTAGAGCCGTCCGTCGATGAACAGCCCGACGCCGATCCCGGTGCCGACCAGCACGACGGCCGTGGCCGCGCCGCCGCCGTCCGGCCAGTGCTGGGCGACGGCCGCGGTGTTGGTGTTCTTGTCCAGGATCACCGGCAGGCCGGTCCGCGCGGCGAGCAGTTCGCGCAGCGGGACCTCGTGCCAGCCTGGCAGGTTGGTGGCGTCGCGCACGATGCCTTCGCGATGGTCCAGCGGGCCGACCGCGCCGACGCCCATGCCCAGCACGAGCGCGCGGTCGACGTCGGCGACCAGCAGTTCGGCCGCTTCGGCGAGCACGGAAACGGCGTGGTCCGGGGTGAACCCGGCCCGCAGCGGGCGGACCTCGGCGGCGAGCGGGCGGCCGAGCAGGTCGACCAGCAGCACGCGCAGCTCGTCGCGGTCGAGCTGCGCGCCGAGCGCGTACCGGGCGTTCGGGCGGACGCGCAGGAGCGTGCGGGGTTTGCCGACGCCGGCCGCGGGCAGGCGCTGCTCCTCGAGCAGGCCGGTGGTGAGCAGCTCGGGCACGATCTTCGACACGGCTTGCTGGGTGAGCCCGCTGCGCTCGGCGAGCTCGACGCGACTCAGCCCGCCCGCGCGCAGGATCTGGCCGAGCAGCAGCGCGCGGTTGTGCTCGCGCAGCCCGCGAAGGTTGACCCCGGTTCCCGGCATGAGGTGATCCAACCACGCCTGGCGAATTACGCAACACTGTTGTTTAATGGGTGGCATGACTGATGACCTGCGTGTCGGGATTTTCGGGTACGGCATCGGCGGGCGCGTGTTCCACACCCCGCTGATCGACGCGACGCCGGGCCTCGTGCCCGCCGCGATCGTCACCGCGAACCCGGAACGGGCCGCCCAGGCGCGGGCCGAACATCCCGCCGCCGAGATCGTGCCCGACGCCGACGCGCTGTTCGCCAAGGCGGGCGAGCTGGACCTGGTCGTGGTCAGCACCCCGAACCGCACGCACGTGCCGCTTGCGCTGCGGGCCATCGAGCTCGGGCTGCCGGTCGTCGTCGACAAGCCGTTCGCACCGACCGCGGCCGAGGCCGAGCAGGTGCTCGCCGCCGCGAAGGCCGCCGGCGTCGGGCTGACCGTGTTCCAAAACCGCCGGTTCGATTCCGACTTCCTGACCGTGCGCGGGGTCCTCGACTCCGGGCGGCTCGGCGAGGTCTTCCGCTTCGAGTCCCGCTACGACCGCTGGGTGCCGAAGCCGAAGGACAACTGGCGCGAGTTCGGCGACCCGGCCGAGGCGGGCGGGTTGCTCTACGACCTCGGCGTGCACATCGTCGACCAGGCGTTGCAGCTGTTCGGGCCGGTGGCCGAGGTCTACGCCGAGGTCGATCGCCGCCGGGCGGGCGTGGCCGTGGACGACGACGCCTTCGTCGCGCTGCGCCACGTCAACGGCGTGCGTTCGCATCTGTGGGCGTCTGCGCTCGCGGGCACCCGTAACCCGCGTTTCCGGGTGCTCGGGGACAAGGCCACCTTCACGAAGTACGGCCTCGACGTGCAGGAGCCGCAGATCAAGGACGGCAAGCGGCCGGGCGACGAGGGCTGGGGCGTCGAGCCCGAGTCCGACGCCGGGCTGCTGGGCGTCAACGACGACGTGGCGACCGTGCCCACCGAGGCAGGCCGCTACCAGGACTTCTACGCCAAGGTGCGTGACGCGCTGCACGGGTCCGGCGAGTTCCCGGTCGACCCGGCGAGCGCCGTCGAGACCCTTCGCGTCATCGAAGCCGCCCACCGCTCGGGTCTCGAAGGTCGCGTCGTCAAGCTGGGCTGACCACGAAAAGGGCCCTTCACCAGTTCTGACTCGGTGAAGGGCCCGTTTTCGCGGCTAACCGCCGGGGATGTCCGGTGGTTGCGGTATCTCGCTCGTGTCCGGCGGCTTCGTCTTCGAGGGCTTCGTCGGCCTCGTCGGGAAGTCCGGCCTTGACGGATCCGTCGAATCCGTCGATTCCCGTGTGTTCGTGTCGGGCGCCGTCTCCGTCGTCGTCACGTCCCCCGACGGCTGCTGCTCGTCGGTGGTGTCCGGTGCCGATGGCGGCGGCGCCACGTCCCCGCCGATGGGCCTCACCTGGCTGAACTGCTCCGGCGGCTTGCCCTTGAGGTAGAGCGCCATGAACTTCGCCCAGATCGGCCCGGCGATCGTCGAGCCGTAGATCGGGCTCGTGGAGGTCTTGCCGTACAGCGCTTCGTCGAGGTCACCGCCGACCCAGACCGACGCCGAAACAGACGGCGTATAGCCGACCATCCACGTCTGCGAGTTGGCGTTCCTCGCCCACGCGGCATCGTCCGGCTTCGGTTCGTGCTGCTGGGTGCCGGTCTTGCCCGCGCACTCGTGCCCCGACGGGCATTGCAGGTGGGAGAACGGGATCACCGGCTTCAGCGCGGCGGTCACGTTTCCGGCGATCTGCTTGCTCTGGTCGGTGTCGTTGGCGAAAACGGACTTCGAGTCGCCCTTGGGCTCGTACGCGGTCTCGTTTTGCGCGTTGGTCACCAGTGCCACGAAGTGCCGGTCACGCTGGACGCCGTCCGCGGCGAACGTGGCATACGCCGAGGCCATGTCCACCGGGGTGATGGCGGTCTTGCCGCCGCCGAGCGAGATGTTGTTGTCCCCGGTGAACAGCGTCGAGTTGCCGTCCGGAGCCGCTTTGACGCCCGCTTCCTTCGCGGCTTCCGCGACCGGGCCCTGCTTCGTCACGTTCAGCACCATGTCGTAGAACACCGTGTTGGCCGAACGTTCCATCGCTTCGGCGACCGTGCACTGCTGGGAGCAACTGCTGCCGGGCCCGGCGTTGCGGACGACGCGGTCGCCGAACTTCCGGTTGTTGGACCCGTCGAAGGTCGAGGTGAGCCCCTTGCCCAGCTTCAGGAACGCGGTGAGGTCGAAGGCCTTCATGGATGAACCCGGGTTACGGCTGGTGTTCGCCCAGTCCCGGCCAGCCTGATCCTCTCCGTTGGGGCCCTTCACCAGCGGCTCGCCGCCGTAGTACGCGAGGACGCCGCCGGTTTTCGGGTCGACGGCGACCAGCGCGTTGAGCAGCTTGGGGTCCTTGAACCCCTGCATGCCCTCGCTGATCGCTCGCTCGGCCGCTTGCTGAGCCTGGGGGTCGATGGTCGTCTTGACCTTGTAGCCGCCCGAGTAGTACTTGTCCTCGGTGATGCCCTGCGCGCTCAGTTCGTCCTTGATCTGGGCCTTGATGAACGGGTTCACCGTGCCCGCCTGCTGCTTGGCGTCCTCGAGCGGGATCGGCGCGGGGAACTGGGCCGCGGCGCGGTCGGCTGCGCTCAGGTACTTGTTCGTCACCATCCGGTCCAGCGCGGTGTTCCACCGGTCGTGCGCGACCTTGGGGTTCTCGGAGCGGCCCGGTTGTTGGATGAGCCCCGCGAGCAGCGCCGCCTCGGACGCGTTGAGCTGGCTGGCGTCCTTGGCGAAGAAAGCCTGCGACGCCGCTCCCACGCCGTACGCCCCGCGTCCGAAGTAGATGATGTTCAGGTACGCGGTGATGATGTCTTTCTTCTCAAACGTCTGGTTCATCTTGAAGGACTTGGCGAGCTCGGTCCACTTACGCGTGAGCGTGGGATCGTCGTTGTCGGTCGCCTTCTTGATGTACTGCTGGGAGATGGTCGACCCGCCGCCGGTGCCCCCGGTGAGCTGGTTGTAGCCCGCACGCAGGATGCCGGTGACGTCGAAGCCCGAGTTCGTCTCGAACGAGGCGTCCTCGGTCGCGATCGCGGCCTGTTTCATCACCTCGGCGATCTGGTCGGGCTGCAGGATCTGCCGGTTCTGGCCCTTCGGGATGTCCTTGCCCATTTCCGAGCCGTCGCTGTACAGGAAGGTCACGGCCTGGCCCTGCGTCTGCGCGACGTCCTTCGGCGAGGGCACGTCCACGAGGAAGTACGTGATCACGAAGGCGATCGCGGGCACCACCACGAACACGCCGACGAGGACGTACAGCGTCCGCCGGATGCGCCGCCACCGCCGCTTCTTGCGCTGCGCCGGGCTCAGCACCGGCTTGCCATCGGCGTCCTGGCCGCCGGGCGCGAACTCGTCGAACGCGGCCTGCTCGCCGGAGTAAGGCTTGTCGTAGTCGAAGTCGTCCGGCCCGGTCCCATTGTGCGTGTGATGGGTGATCAGGTCCGGTTCCCGGTCATTCGGCCCCAGCGCGGGATGCACCATCCCGGTCGGCTGCTCGACCCGAGGCCGCCGAGGCGGCTGTTGCCCGGGTGGGGGCTGCCGATACGCAGGAGGCGGCCCAGGCCGCCGGGGCGGCTGCCCGCCCTGCCCTTGAGCACCAGGCGGCGGCCCAGGTCGCCGCGGACGCTGCGGCGGCCTCTGCGGTCGCCGCGGAGGATCGGGTTCCTGGCCAGGCCAAGAGGGGGTGCGATCGTCGTTCACTAACGGGCCTCCCGGACCGGCGTACGAATGGAACAGAAAGCTCTCGCAGCTCCCCTGTTACCAGGACGCACGAGAACCCCCCCCGGTTCGGTTCAGTGCCCCACCCCACACCAAAGAGCCCCCAAACCAGTCACCCCCCACCAAAACCCAACCCCAGCCCACTCCAACACCAACAACAAAACCCAGCCCCAGCCGTTCGCCCCAGCCACAGTGTGGTCCAGAACCACAGCGTCTCCCCGAGCCCTGCGAGGGGAGACTTCACCGCCGCGCGCCCTCTTTTAGGGCCGCCAGGCCCTCCCAACTCGCGACGGTAGGTCGCCCCCTTTCAAGCAAAACC